>DATCXX010000363.1:0-7213 GCA_036565615.1 Gemmatimonadales bacterium
TCGCGGGCCAGCCGCTGCATGACGGCATCGGCCGCCCGGGAGGCGTCGATCTCTTCGCTCTGCCGGTCACCCAGGGAGCGGGCGGCTCTTACCAGTTGCCACTCGAGCCGGCACTCCGGGCACCGGTCGAGGTGAGCCGACTCGCCGCCGGTCCAGCGGGATTCGCCCCGCGACACGGCGGTAAGGCGATCGGAGTCGAGGTGCTCAGCGCTCATTGCATCATTTCCTTGAGCCGTTTCACGGCGTGGTGGTAGTGCACCCGCGCCGCCCCGGGCGTGGTCCCTAGCGCCGAGCAGATCTCGGCGTATTCCATGCCCTGCTGGGCGCGAAGCAGGAAGACCTCCCGCTGCAGCCGGGGCAACCGAAGCAGTCCCTCGCGAAGCTTACGCGCCATCTCGGTGGCCCCCGCCTCTCCCTCGGGATCGGAGCGATCCGGCACATCATGATCCTCGATCCGGAGGATGACCCGTCGCCCTTCCTTCCGGTACCAGTCGTTGCGCAGGTTGGCGCCGATCCGGAAGAGCCAGCTCCGGAAGGTCGCCTCGCCCCGCCAGCCCGAGAGCGCCCGGAACGCCTTGAAAAACGTCTCCTGGACCAGGTCATCGAGATCCGAGGAAGCCGCCCCGAGTCCGTAGAGGTACCGGCCCAGGGCCCCCGCATGCCGCCGGACCAGCTCCGCGGCGGCGGCCTCATCTCCCGACCGGAACGCCGCAACGAGAGTCGGATCCGACTGGGGAGACTCCTCGCTCAGCGGACGCATCGGTCGATGTTGGGACGCAAGACAGGTAGCCTCGTTAACTTGGACCCCGCGCGAGGCACCGGGTGGCGGGCTTTCCACACCGGTCTACACCCGGAAATCAACACTCGTGGCGCCTGTGGAATAGTCTGCTAAAGAACTATAAATCAAGCGTTTAGGAATCCACAAGTTGGGTGATATCCAAACTGTGACAGGAACCCAGCCCCGCATCCTCGCCCATCGCGGAGCCTCCGGCTACGTCGCGGAGAATTCTCTGGAAGCCTTCCGGGAGGCCCGCAGCAGGGGAGCCGACGGAGTGGAGCTCGACGTCCACTCGGCCGCCGATGGGACATTCATTGTACATCACGACCCCGGGATTCCGGGCGCCGGACCGATCGCCGGCCTGACCCTGGGGGCGATCAAAGCCAGGCGGCTGCCCAACGGCGAGACCATCCCGACCCTGGCCGAGGCGCTGGCGGTGTTGGCTGGCCTCGAGGTCTGGGTAGAGGTCAAGGCGCTCGGGGCGGGGCTCGATCAGGCTTTCCTGGAGGCGCTGGGAGACCCCATCCCTCCCCTGATCGGGGTGCATTCCTTCGATCACCGGATCATTGCACGGCTGGGAAAGCGGATGCCGGGGCTCCGCAGGGGCGTGCTCTCGGTCTCTTACCCGGTGGATCCGGTCATCCAGATGCGCGACGCGGGCGCGGGGGCGCTCTGGCAGGAGTGGCGCACCATCGACCCGGAACTGGTCCGCGAGGTCCACCGTATGGGAGGAGAAGTGATCGCGTGGACGGTGCCCGACGCGGACGCGGCCCGCCGGCTCGCCGAGCTAGGCGTGGATGCGCTCTGCGGGAACTTCCCCGACCGGTTGCGAATCCGCTAGGTTATCTCGCCCTCAGCAAGGAATGCACTCGATGGATTCACGACGCCGCCTCGCGAGCCTCGTGGGCCTGGCCGGAATGCTCTCGGCGACAGCCGTGACCGCCCAGGAGCCCGCCCGGATCGGGTTCGAAACCTATCAGCTCTCCAACGGGCTCACTGTCATCCTGGCGCCGGACCGGACCACCCAGGTTGTCGCGGTGGATGTGTGGTACCATGTCGGCTCCCGCAACGAGGCGCGGGGCCGGACCGGGTTCGCCCATCTCTTCGAGCACATGATGTTTCAGGGCTCGGCCAATGTGAAGAAGGCCGAGCATTTTCAGCTGATCGAGCGGGCCGGCGGGAACATGAACGGCAGCACCAACGAGGACCGCACCAATTACTACGAGGCGCTGCCCTCCAACCGGCTGAACCTCGGGCTCTGGCTCGAGGCCGACCGGATGCGGTCCCTCGCCATCACCGATTCGAACTTCGCCAATCAGCGCGAGGCGGTGAAGGAGGAGCGCCGGCTCCGGGTCGACAACCAGCCCTATGCCGGCGCGCTGTTCGAAGGGGTCTACGCCCTGGCCGACAGCGCCAACTGCTTTCCGTATGCCCATTCGATCATCGGCTCGATGGACGACCTGAATGCCGCCAAGACTCCCGATGTCAAGGCGTTCTTCGATCTCTACTACGCCCCCAACAACGCGACCCTCACCGTGGTGGGAGACTTCGACACCCCGGCGACCAAGGCGCTGATTCAGCAGTATTTCGGAGACATCCCCCGGGCCCCCGAGCCGCCCCCGGTCGAATGCCGCTCGGCATTCGGGACCGGCGCCATCCGCAAGGTGTGGCCCGACCCGAAGGCGAGTCTGCCCGGCGTCGTGCTGGCCTATCGGGTGCCCGAGTACCGGAGCAACGACATGCCGGTAATCGAGCTCCTGGCCACGATCCTGGGCCAGGGTGAGAGCTCGCGAATCAACCGGACCGTGGTGCGGGAGAAGAAGCTGGCCCAGGGCGCGTTCGTCTTCGCCAACCTGTTCGGCCCCCGGCGGGGCCCGGGCAACATTCTGGCATTGGCGATCTCCAACACCGGGGTGAGTCCCGACTCCCTGGAGGCGGGGATGGCCGCGGAATTCGCCCGGCTGGTTCAGGAAGGGGTGACCGAGGCCGAGCTCACCAAGGCCAAGAACGCTTACCGAACCCAGCTCATCACCCAGCAGCAGCAGGCGCTCAACAAGGCCGAAGCGCTCCAGAGCGCCAGCATGTTCCTGGGCGACCCCGAGGCCGTCAACACCAACTGGAAGCGATTCCTCGCGGTCACCGTCGCCGACATCAAGCGGGTTGCAGCCGCCTATCTGCGCCCGGAGAACTCGCTGGTGCTGCTGATCACGCCGGGAGGCACCCCATGAGCTCAATGTTCCGCGGGGCCGCGGCCGCGTTCCTCCTCCTGGCCGGAGCGGCTCAGCTGCCGGCGCAGGGTTATCCCAAGACTCCCCCGGCTCCGGGACCGCTCACCCCGGCGCCCTTCCCTCCCTTCCGGGAGAGCGTGCTGCCCAACGGGCTCCGCCTCCTGGTGGTGGAGAGTCACAAGCAGCCGGTGGTCTCGATCTCGCTGTCCTTCCCCGCGGGGGCCAGTGTGGACCCGGCGGGCAAGGAAGGGCTCGCCTCCATGGCGGCGGGCCTCCTCACCAAGGGAGCCGGCCGCCGGACCGCCGACCAGATCTCCGACGCGATCGAAGGCGCCGGCGGCTCGCTGAGTGCCGGGGCAGGCGCGGATTTCCTGGCCATCAACTCGACCGTGCTGACGCCCAGCCTTCCGCTCGCGTTCGAGCTGCTGGGCGACGTGGCCGTGCGTCCGACCTTTCCGGCCTCGGAAGTCGAGCTGCTCCGGACCCAGTCCCTCTCCGGCCTCCAGGTCGCGCTGACTCAGCCCGAGACCATTGCCGACCGGGCCTTCCGGCGGGCGATCTATGGCGCGCATCCCTATTCCAGGAGCGAGCTGCCCGCGAGCCTCAAGGCGATCACCCGGGAAGACCTGGTCCGCTTCCACCGGACCCGGCTCCGGCCCGGCGGCGCCCTGCTGGTCGTGGCGGGAGACATCACCCTGGCCGAAGCGCGGCGACTCGCACTCCGGGCATTCCAGGGGTGGACCGGCGTCTCCGCGGCGATAGCGCCGTTCCCGACCCTGCCGGCCCGGGCCCGGACCGAGCTGCTCCTGGTCCATCGTCCCGGCTCGGTGCAGTCCAACATCGTGGTGGGCAACCTCACCTATCCCGCCACCGACCCACGCACCTACGCGGCCACGGTCGCCAACCAGGTGCTGGGCGGCGGGGCGGCGAGCCGGCTCTTCATGACGTTGCGGGAGGAGAAGAGCTGGACCTACGGGGCCTACTCCGGGTACGTGCGCCGCAAGGGCATGGGCAACTTCTCGGCGACCACCGAGGTCCGCACCGAGGTCACCGACTCGGCGCTCCGCGAGCTGATGCGCCAGCTCGACCGGATCGGATCGGAAACGGTGGCGGCCGGGGAGCTGGACGCGGCCAAGGGCTCGATCACCGGGAGCTACCCGCTCTCGATCGAATCGGCCGATCAGGTGGCCAACGCGGTGGCCAACGCCCGGCTCTACGGCCTCCCGGCCGACTACGTGCAGACCTACCGGGTCCGGATCGGCGCGGTGACCGCCGAGCAGGTGCAGGCCGTGGCCCGGGCGACGATCCGGCCCCGTGCCGCGGCGATCATCGTGGTGGGCGACGGCGCCAAGATCTACGACCGCATCAAGGACATCGCGCCGGTCACCATCGTAGATCCCGAGGGGAAGGCCCTCACCCCGGACGATCTCGCCCCCAAGGCGGTTCGAGTCGATTTCGATCTGGCAGCGCTGGCGGCCCGGCGGGACAGCTTCGTGGTGCGCTTCAACGGCGCCGAGGCGGGCTGGATGCGCGGCATCCTCGAGAAGACCGCCGACGGCTTTCGCTATGTCGAGGACACCCGCCTGGGGGCATTCGTGGTGCAGACCACCACGCTCGACCTGGACGCCTCCGGAGCGATGAAGTCGGTGAAGCAGGTCGGCAAGGTGCAGGGGCAGGATGCCGCCATCGACGTGAGCTATGCCGGTGGCCGGGCCAAGGGCACCGCCAGCGCACCGGATCCCCAGACCGGCCAGATCAAGCGGATCACCCTCGACACCGCCCTCGTGGCGGGAACCCTGGACGACAACGCGGTGCAGGCGATGATCCCCGCCTTCCGCTGGGCTCCCGGCGCCAAGTGGACCTTCAACGTGCTGAGCGCGGGCCAGGGAGAGATCAAGCCCTGGACCCTCGCGGTCACCGGGACCGAGCAGGTGACGGTCGGCACCACCCAGGTAGAGGCCTACAAGGCCGAGCTGTCCGGGCCCAGCGCCCCGCTCATCGTCTGGGTGAGCACCGCCAAACCGCACCTGCTGCTGAAGATCGCCATCGCTGGGCAGCCGCTCGAGTTCACCAGGGTGCCCTAGCGTGACGAAATCCATTCAAGGAGACCGCATCATGACCCGTTGGCTGTTCCCGGCTGGATTGGTTGTCCTGACAGCGGCGTGTGCCGGCGCCGGCGCCCAGTCATCACCCGCCCCCGCCCCGGCAGGGAGCACCAGCGCCCCCACGAGCCGCGCCGACACCGCGAGCTTCGATCGGGCCCAGTATGTCTCCACCTATCGGAGACGGCCCAATCCGCCGGTGCTGATCCGCAACGCGACCGTGCTCACGGCGGCGGGACAGGAAATTCCCAACGCGTCGGTGCTCTTCCGGGACGGCAAGATCGTGTCGGTGGGCGCCGGGGTCACCGCGCCGTCCGACGCGGTGGTGGTGGACGGCAGCGGGAAGTTCGTCACACCCGGCATCATCGATACCCACAGTCACCTCGGGGTCTACGCGGCGCCGGGCACCCAGGCCGAGAGCGATGGCAACGAGGCCACCAATCCGGTCACCGCGGAGGTGTGGGCCGAGCACTCGATCTGGCCCCACGATCCCCAGATCCCGCTGGCCATCGCGGGCGGGGTGACGGTGATGCAGGTGCTTCCCGGATCGGCCAACCTGATCGGGGGGCGGTCCGCCACGGTGCGGCTGGTCCCGGCCCGCACCGCGCAGGAGATGAAGTTCCCCGGCGCGCCCTACGGGGTGAAGTTCGCCTGCGGGGAGAATCCCAAGCGGGTGTACCAGAACCGGGGACCGTCGACCCGGATGGGCAACATGGCGGGGTACCGCGCCGCCTTCATCCAGGCGGAGCAGTACCGGCAGCGCTGGGACAAGTGGCTGGCCGACCGGAAGGGGGACGCTCCCGGGCGGGATCTGCGCATGGAGACCCTGGCGGGCGTGCTGCGGGGCACCATCTCGGTGCAGAACCACTGCTACCGGGGGGACGAGATGGCCTTCATGCTGGATCTGGCGAAGGAATTCGGCTTCAAGATCCGATCGTTCCACCACGGGATCGAGGCCTACAAGGTGGCCGACCTCCTCGCCGCCAGCGGCACCGCGGCCTCGGTCTGGTCCGACTGGGGCGGCTTCAAGATGGAGGCCTTCGACGAGATCCTGGAGAATGCGGCGCTGGTGACCAAGGCGGGAGCGCGGGCGGTGATCCACACCGACAGCCCCGACGGCATCCAGCGGATGAACCAGGACATGGCCAAGGCATATTATGCCGGCGTCCGCGCCGGCATTCCACTGACCCGGGACCAGGCCCTCAAGTGGATTACCGCCAATGCGGCCTGGGTCCTGGGCATCGACTCGCTCACCGGCACGCTGGAGACCGGCAAGATGGCCGACGTGGTGCTCTGGTCCGGCGACCCGTTCTCGGTGTATTCCAAGGCGGAGAAAGTATGGAACGAGGGGTGGCTGGTGTTCGACCGGCTCGACCCGACCAGACAGTACAAGACCGACTTCAACATCGGGCAGACCGCGCCGGGGGTGGGACGATGAACTACGTCAACGGTCAACAGTCAACGGTGAACGGGAACTGCAGTCAACAGTCAACGGTCAACGGTCAACGGGTTGCCGGGGCGGTTATCTCGAGCCTGGCGCTGCTTACCGTCCTGCCGTCCAGCAACCTTCCCGCCCAAACCATCGCAATTACGGGAGGCACGATCTACCCCGTCTCCGGGCCCCGGATTGCCAACGGCACCGTGGTCATCCAGAACGGGCGGATCACCGCCGTGGGAGCGAACGTCGCGGTGCCGGCCGGGGCAATGCGAGTGGACGCCACCGGCAAGTGGATCACGCCGGGGTTCATCCATGCCAACGCCAATGCGGGACTCGGCGTGGCGGGGCTGAACGGGCAGCAGGAGGGCGGCGTCCAGGGGGACGTCAACCCGTCCTTCAATCCGGCGGAAGGCATCGATCCCGCCGCGATCGGCATTCCGATCGCCCGGACCGGCGGGGTGACCGGCGCGGTCCTGGTGCCCGGGGGATCGTTCCTCCCCGGCCAGGCGCCGGCGGTGAACTACGCGGGCGAGCGGCTCGACGACATGCTGGTCCAGCGCAACGCCGCGCTGATCCTGGATCTTTCCGACAACAGCCGAGCCGCGGGTGGGGGGAGCCGGGCCGGCACCATGGCGCGGGTGCGGCGGCTGTTCGACGATGCGCTGGA
>DATCXX010000367.1:0-2666 GCA_036565615.1 Gemmatimonadales bacterium
GGGGCCCGCCGGGAAATCCTCGCGGTGCTCGAATCGGCGCCGGCATTCGAAAAGGCCCAGGCCCTGCTGCTCGAGCTCCGGGGACGCAACCCCGAGGAGCGGGACCGATGAGGGGGCGGGCGTTCGGGCTTCGGCTGCTGACCCTGCTGGGACTGGTGACTGGCGGCTCGGCACTGGTGGCCCAGCGGTTCGGCGGCTGCAACGGGTGCGAGGCGCTGGATGCGCCGCCCAATCCTCCCTACGACGGCCGGTTCACCTACGCCCGGGTCAAGTTCAACATGGAGGGCGGGGAATTCGGCGGCCGCTTCCGGGACATCAAGTGGGGCCACGACTATCCCGACGCCGACCAGCACTTTCCTCTGATCGTCCAGGAGATCACTACTACCGCGGTCCGCACCGACGGGAGTGTCATCGTCGCCCTCGATGACCCGGAGCTGATGAAGTACCCGTTCGTGTATCTCTGCGAAGTGGGGTTCTGGCTCCCCAGCGATGCCGAAGCCCTGGGATTGCGCAACTACCTGCTCAAGGGCGGGTTTCTGCTGATCGACGATTTCGCGGGGCAGCACATGTACAACTTCGAAGCCCAGCTCCGCAAGGTGCTCCCCGAGGCGCGGCTGATCCCGATGACCCATGACCATCCGATCTGGGACTCGTTCTACCGGATCGATGCGATGGAGTATTTCGGGGCGGCCGGCACCTTCAACGGGCTCGAAGCCCAGTTCTTCGGCATCTTCGAGGACAACGACCCCAAGAAGCGGCTGATGGCGATCGTGAACTACAATTTCGACGTCAGCGAATTCTGGGAGTATTCCGGCAGCGGATTGGTAGCCATCGACCTCACCAACGAAGCCTTCAAGCTGGGCGTGAATTACCTGATGTACGCGCTCTCCCACTGATCCGAAAGGACGCCGCGTGACGCTCGCTCCTCCATCCCCGGGCCTCGACCACCTCGACGATGCGGCGCTCGCCGAGCAGCTCTCGGCCGCGCGCAGCCGCCTGACCGCCGAGCTCGCCAAAGTCATCGTCGGCCAGGAAGCCGTGATCGAGCAGACGCTGATCGCGCTGATGGCGGGCGGCAACTGCCTGCTCATCGGCGTGCCCGGCATTGCCAAGACCCTCCTGGTGCATTCGCTGTCCCGGGCGCTCGACCTCAAGTTCTCCCGCATCCAGTTCACCCCGGACCTGATGCCGTCGGACGTCACCGGCACCGACGTGATCCAGGACGATCCGGTGAGCGGCGGGCGAAAGCTGGTCTTCGTCAAGGGGCCGATCTTCGCAAACGTGGTGCTGGCCGACGAGATCAACCGGACTCCGCCCAAGACCCAGGCAGCGCTGCTCGAGGCCATGCAGGAGCACCGGGTGACGGTGTCGGGCAAGACCTGGGAGCTCGAGCCTCCGTTCTTCGTGTTTGCCACCCAGAATCCGATTGAGCTCGAAGGCACCTACCCGCTGCCCGAGGCCCAGCTCGACCGCTTCATGCTGATGGTCGTCATGGATCATCTCCCTGAAGCGCAGGAGATCGACGTGGTGCGCCACACCACTGCCGCGCCGCGCGAGGCCATCCGGCCGGTCCTGTCGCGGGAAGAGATCCTGGCCTTCCAGCGGCTGGTGCGCCGGGTTCCCGTCGCGGATCCGGTGACCGCTTACGCCGTGAAGCTGGTCCGAATGTCGCGCCCACAGGAACCCGGGGCACCCGAGTTCATCCGGCAGTATGTGTCGTACGGCGCGAGCGTTCGCGCCGCTCAGGCGCTGGTGCTCGGCGGCAAGGCGCGCGCGCTGCTGCAAGGGCGAGCCCACGTCAGCTTCGAGGATATCAAGGTGCTCGCGCCGGCCGTCTTCAAGCACCGGATTCTGCTCAACTTCCAGGCCCAGTCGGAGCGGGTCACCACCAATCAGCTCGCCGAACGGCTGATCGCCGCCGTGCCGGTGCCGAAGTCGGGACTCTAGCCCATGACCGCGACCGCCCCCGCCACCTATCTCGATCCGGTCCTGCTGGCCCGGATCGGCGATCTCGCGCTGCTGGCGCGCATGGTGGTGGACGGCTTCATGCACGGGATGCACCGCTCCCGCCGGGTGGGGCTCTCGCTCGATTTCGCGGAGCACCGGGCCTACCAGCCGGGCGACGACATTCGGCGGATCGACTGGCGGGTGTACGGGCGCACCGACCGGTTCTACGTCAAGGAATACGAGGCCGACACCAACGCCTCGGTGAACTTCGCGCTGGATGCCTCCGCTTCCATGGACTTCGGCAGCGGGCCGGTCACCAAGTTCACCTATGGGCGGATGCTGGTCGCGGCGCTGGCCTGGCTCTCCCAGCGGCAGGGGGACCGGGTGGGACTGGTGACCTTCGCCGGCGATCTGCTGGAGATCGTGCCGCCCTCCACCCGCCATCTCCGGCTCATTCTGCACACCCTCGGCCGGGCCAAACCGGGCGGCGCGGGGCAGCTCCGGCCCATGCTGGACCGCGCCGCGACGCTGACCTCCCGCGCGGGGGTGACGGTGGTGGTGTCCGACTGCTACGAAGACCCGGTCGCGGTCCAGCGGGGCATCGGGTCGCTCCGGGGCGTGGGACATGACGTGATCCTCTTCCACCTGCTCGATCCGGCGGAGCGGGATCTGCCGGGAGACGGCGCCGCCACCTTCGAAGATGCCGAGAGTGGCGAGCG
>DATCXX010000404.1:0-5057 GCA_036565615.1 Gemmatimonadales bacterium
TACCGGATCGCGAACACCGGGAGCAGCCGGCTCCGCGGCACCCTGTACCTCGCGATCCGTCCCTTCCAGGTCAACCCTCCCTGGCAATTCCTGGGGACGCCGGGCGGTGTAGCCCGGATCGACTCGCTGCGATGGGACGGACGCCGGCTGGTCGTCAACGCCCACCGCGCCGTGGTGCCCATGCGCCCTCCGGCCGGCTTCGGGGCGCTTCCGTTCGAGGCCGGCGACATCGTGACCCATCTGCGCCGGGGCGTGCTGCCCCGGGATGTCGCGGTGCGCGACCCGTTCGGCGCCGCGTCCGGGGCGCTGGCCTGGCCGGTAACCCTCGAACCGGGCGACACCACCACCACGGCAATCGAGATTCCGCTCTCGGGCGGTTCGGGGGGACGGATTCGCGAGGGCAACCTCGCCGGGGTGGACGCTGCACTGGCGAGCGTCCGCGCCCGCTGGCGCAGCACCGTGGACCGGGCGACCATCGGCCTTCCCGCCGCGGGGCGCCACGTCGAGCAGACCATCGCGAGCAGCATCGGATACATCCTGGTCAACCGCGACGGTCCCGCCCTCCAGCCCGGATCGCGCTCCTACCAGCGTTCCTGGATTCGCGACGGTGCGCTGACCGGCGCGGCGCTGCTTCGCTTCGGCCACGCCGACGTGGTGCGGGAGTTCATCCTCTGGTACGCCGGCTTCCAGTATGCCAACGGAAAAGTTCCCTGCTGTGTGGACCGGCGGGGCCCCGATCCGGTCCCGGAGCACGACAGCAACGGCGAGTTCATTCATATCGTGGCGGAGTACTTCCGTCACACCGGGGATCGCGAGCTGCTTCAGCGGCTCTGGCCCCGCATCGACCGGGCCGTCGGCTATCTCGATTCGCTCCGGCACACCCGGCGGACCCCGGAGTATCAGACCGCCGAGGGGCGGGTCTTCTTCGGGCTGCTGCCCCCCTCGATCAGCCATGAGGGGTACTCCGCCAAGCCGATGCATTCCTACTGGGACGATTTCTTCGCCTTGCGGGGCTTCAAGGATGCCGCGGCCATGGCGGGGGTGCTCGGCCGGACGGATGACGCACGGCGAATCGAAGCCATCCGGGATGAATTCAGCCGGGATCTCTACGCCTCGATCGACGAAGCCATGCGCCGGCACCGGATCGACTTCATCCCCGGCTCGGCCGATCTGGGCGACTTCGATGCGACCTCCACCACCATCGCGGTCTCCCCCGGAGGCGAGTTGGGTCGGCTCCCCGGTCCGGCGCTGGAGCGCACCTTCGAGCGCTACTGGAGCGAGGCCATGGCCCGGCGGGACACCGCCACCCGCTGGGAGGCGTACACCCCATACGAGCTCCGCTCGGTGGGCACCCTGGTGCGAATGGGCCGTCCCGACCGGGCCCACCGGCTGCTGGAGGGATTCATGGCCGATCAGCAGCCGGCGGCCTGGAACCAGTGGCCTGAAGTGGTCTGGCGCGAGCCTCGGGCGCCAAAGTTCCTCGGCGATCTGCCTCACACCTGGGTCGCCTCGGATTTTCTCCGCTCAGTGGCCGACATGTTCGTCTTCGAGCGGGAGGCGGACAGCGCGCTGGTGCTGTCCGCCGGCATCCCGGATGCATGGCTCGACCAGAGTGGCGTGCGAGTGCACGGGCTGAGCACCTGGTGGGGGCCGCTCTCCTATTCGGCCCGGCGAGATGACGCCGGCCTCACTGTCGCGATCGACACTGGAATCCGGATTCCGCCCGGAGGCATCCTGGTCCGGCCACCCGGGAGCGGCCGTCCCATGCCGGGCGCAACGGTCGATGGGCGCCCCGCGATGCTCGGCGCAGGCGGAGCGGTGCTGGTCCGGACTCTTCCGGCGACCATTCGCTTTCTCCGATGACCGGGGATCGGCTGCTGTCCAACGGTCACTATCGCGTGCTGATCACGGCGGCGGGCGCCGGCTGCTCCGCGCTGGGCGACACCCTGCTCACTCGGTGGAGCGCCGACCCGACCCGCGAGGCCGAGGGGTGGTTCCTGTATCTCAAGGACCTCGATACCGGCCATGTCTGGTCCGGAGGCCACCAGCCGGTGCAGCGGGAGGCCGACTGGTACCAGGTCCGCGCCTGGCCCGATTCGGTGCGCATCGCTCGCCAGGACCAGGGTCTCGAGCTGACCACCTGGATTGAGGTCGACCCGGCCTCGAACCTCGAGTGGCGGCGCTACACCCTCACCAATCGGAGCGGCACTCGGCGGCGGATCCAGCTCACCACCTGTATCGAGGTGGTGCTGGACGACCCGGCCGCCGCGGCCGGCCATCCCGCTTTTTCGAAGCTCTTCGTCCAGACCGAGTACCTGCCGGAGGCCCAGGCCCTGCTGGCACGGCGGCGGCCGCGAAGTCCGGAGCAGCCCGCGCTCTGCCTCGGACACGCCCTGACGGGCAGCGGGCCATTGGAGTGGGAGACCGATAGGGCCCGCTTCATCGGCCGCGGGGCGACGCTGGGTCAGCCCTGCGCCCTGCGGGAGGAAGGCGCCCTCTCGGGGACCACCGGCAACGTGCTCGATCCGGTGTTGTCGCTCCGGCGGGTGGTGCCACTCGACCCCGGGGAATCGGTTCGCATCGACGGGGTGCTCGCCGCCGCCGGCGACCGGGATGCGGTCGTCCGGCTGATCGGCGCGGCACAGGCCGGTGCGCCGGAAGCGCTGTTTGCCGGAAATGACCAGTCGGGTGAGCTGTTGCCGATCGCGACGACAAAGTCCCGCCGATTCGTTCCCGCGTCCGGGCTCTTGGCGGCAGCCGTTTCCAGCGAGCCGCTCATGTTTTTCAACGGGCTGGGTGGTTTCGCCGGCGACGGGAGCGAGTATGTCATGCGCCTGGACCGGGACCAGCACGGAGTTCGGCTCCCGCCGCTGCCCTGGTGCAACGTGATCGCGAATGCGGGAGGAGGCTTCGTCGCCTCGGAGAACGGCCTGGGATTCTCCTGGAACGCGAACAGCCGGGAGAACCGCCTCACCCCGTGGTTCAACGATCCGGTCTGCGATCCGGCCGGTGAGGCGCTCTATGTCCGGGACGACGACGCGGGGCGATTCTGGTCTCCGACGCCGGGGCCGGTTCCCGGGGCAGGAGCGTACGAGGTGCGCCACGGGTTCGGGTATACCATCTGGCGCCACACCTCGGCCGAGCTGGAGCAGGAAGTCCTCGCGCTCATGCCGCTCACGGAACCGGTCAAGATCATCCGGCTCCGGGTAACCAACCGGAGCGCGGCCGCCCGCAAGCTCTCGGTCTTTTACTACGCCGAATGGGTGCTCGGCGGCGCCCGGGCCCTGACCGCCGGCTCGGTGACCACCGACAGCAGCGCCGACCGAACGGTGCTGCTGGCACGAAACGCCGAGAGCGTGGACTTCGGGAACCAGGTGGCCTTTGCCGCGGGGTGGGGACCCGACGAGCGGGGCCGTCATTTCACTTCGGACCGGCAATCGTTTCTGGGCCGGTATGGCAGTACCGCGCTGCCCGAGGGAATCTGCTCTGGCGAGCCGCTCGATGGTTGCCAGGGTTCACGAAGAGATCCCTGCGCGGCGCTGCAGTGCCGGACCCGGATCGAGCCCGGAGCCACCGCCGAATGGACCTTCCTGCTGGGGCAGGCGGACGAAGGCGCGCAGACCGCGCTCTGGAACCGGTTCAGAGCTCCCAACGCCGCCGAGTCGTGCCTGGATGAGGTTCGCAGATTCTGGCGAGAGCTGCGCTCGGGAATACAGGTCTCGACGCCCTCGCGGGCGCTGGACCTGATGGTGAACGGGTGGCTTCCCTATCAGAATCTGAGCTGCCGCATGTGGGCGCGATCGGCGTTTTATCAGTCGGGCGGCGCGTTCGGCTACCGGGATCAGCTGCAGGATGCCGCGGCGCTGGTCTACCAGCGACCCGATCTCACCCGGGAGCAGATCCTGCTCCACGCCGGACGGCAGTTCGTGGAAGGCGATGTGCTCCATTGGTGGCACCCCCCGGCCGGCCGCGGCATCCGCACCCGCTTTGCCGATGAT
Organism: Gemmatimonadales bacterium; assembly: GCA_036565615.1. Taxonomy (GTDB): domain Bacteria; phylum Gemmatimonadota; class Gemmatimonadetes; order Gemmatimonadales; family GWC2-71-9; genus JABFSM01. The sequence goes on from DATCXX010000404.1 coordinate 3,999, forward strand.
CTGCTCTGGCTTCCCTTCGTCACCGAGGGCTACCTGACGACGACCGGGGACCTCACCATCCTCGACGAGGCCGCGGGGTTTCTGCGGGGACCACAGCTGGACGATGGCGAAGACGAGCGATTCATGGAGCCGGACGATGCCGGAGTCGTCGCCGACGTGTACGAGCACTGCTGCCGGGCCATCGACCGATCCCTGGCTGTCGGACGCCATGGGTTGCCGCTCATGGGAACCGGCGACTGGAACGACGGCATGAACCGGGTCGGTATTCATGGGAAGGGTGAGAGCGTGTGGCTGGCGTGGTTCCTGGCCGCGACGCTTCGAGCATTCGCCGAGCATGCGGAGTCGCGGGGCGACGGGACGATCGCAGCCGAATTCCTCCGTCAGGCCGATCTCTACCTGGCCGCGGTCGAGCAGCACGGCTGGGACGGTGAGTGGTATCGCCGGGCCTACTTCGACGACGGTACGCCGATCGGATCGCGGGAGAACCAGGAGTGTCGGATCGATTCCATCGCCCAAAGCTGGAGCGTGTTGACCGGCGGACGGGCGGACCGGCGGACGGTGGCCATGAGCTCTCTGAATAAGTATCTGGTCAGAGAGGATGCCCGCCTCTTGATGTTGTTGACCCCGCCGTTCGACAAGACTGAGAAGGATCCGGGGTACATCAAAGGCTATCTGCCGGGCGTGCGGGAGAATGGGGCTCAGTACACCCACGCGGCGCTCTGGGCGGTGCTGGCCACCGCGCTTCAAGGGGACGGCGACCGGGCGTTCGAGCTATATCAGATGATTAACCCGCTCACCCACGCGCGCACGCCGGAAGAAGTCGAGACCTATAAGGTGGAGCCCTATGTGGTCGCCGCCGACGTGTACACCGCCGAGGGGCAGCTCGGCCGCGGCGGCTGGACCTGGTACACCGGCTCGGCGAGCTGGATGTACCGGGTGGGACTGGAGGCGATCCTCGGCTTCACCAAGCGTGACGACCGGCTGTTCATCCGGTCGCGAGCACCGATTTCCTGGCCGGAATACACCATTGAATATCGCTACGGGAAGAGCGTCTACCAG
>DATCXX010000001.1:0-2066 GCA_036565615.1 Gemmatimonadales bacterium
GCGCTGGAAGTCCTGGTCCGGCTGCTGGCCGATCTCAAGAGCCGCTCCGGGCGGGTTAACCTGCCCAAGCTGTACAAGGCGGTGGAGACGCCCAGCAAGGCGGAGCTCAAGGCCTGGAAGTCGCTGCCCTTCGATGAACGGAAGTTTCTGGAGGAGGAAGTCACCGGCCGCGCCATCACCGGCCTGGAAAAGTATTCCGTGCTGGAACGGATCTGGGCCCTGCCCACCTTCGAGATTCACGGGATTCGGGGCGGCTTTGCGGGCGAGGGGGCCAAGACGGTGATTCCGGCCCAGGCCATGGCGAAGGTGAGTCTCCGCCTGGTCCCGAACCAGAGCTACGAGAAGGTCGGCAAGTGGCTGACCCGGGCCATCGGGAAGCTCGCGCCCGAGTACGCCGATGTCGAGGTCAAGCTCCTGCACGGGGGCGACCCGGTACGCTGCGACGTGAGCCACCCGGCCTTTGCCGTCCTCGACGACGCGTTCGAGACCGTGGTCGGGCGGAAGACGGTGCCGGCCCGCTCCGGCGGTTCAATTCCGGTGGTGCCCGAGCTGCAGCGCGGGGGCGCCCCGGTCCTGCTCACCGGCATCGGGCTGCCGGACGACGGCCTCCACTCGCCCAACGAGAAGGTGTCCCTGCAGCAGATCTGGGACGGAATTGAGATCTTCGGGAAGTTCTTCCAGGGGTTTGCGGAAACGGAGGCAGCAGGCAACAGGCAACAGGCAAAAGAGTAGGGGCCGTTCTGCTGCCTGCTGCCTGCCGCCTGTTGCCTATTCTTCCGGCGGCTCCACCCGCTTCTGCCCCCCCGAATACCGCGCCTCGGTGCGGGCGTGCAACTCGTCCACTCCGATCAGCGCCCGCACCGAGGCGATGATCCCCGCCACCACATCATCGGCCCAGTAGGAATCGGGGCGCTCCGTCGCCGGAAGCTCGGCGCCCTTGGTTTCCAGAAACCGGATGGCGGTCGCGATCCACTGGGCCTGCGCGCCGGCGCTCAGGGACCAGGATCCGGTCGCTCGAAGCTCGATATCGGCCAGCTCCTGGAGCAGCGGCTCGATGCCGTCGGTGACCGGCTTGCTCCGGAGGCGCTCGGCGGTGAGGGTCAGGACCGTGGCCCGCTCGGTTTCCTGTGGCTCCGGCAGCGGGGCCAGGTAGTGGCGCTGATCGGCCACCATCTCCGCCAGCCGGACGCAGACCGCGCGGATGGCGGGCGTGAGCGCGGCCGGAACGTCCCGGGCCCAGCTCGCTGCGGCGCGCAGAATGTCGCGCACCTTGGCGTCGGCGAGCTCCTCGAGTTTCGCACGATCGAGCGGTTCCGCCATACCTGCGAAGATAATAGGACTATGAGCGGGCGGTCATCGCGAGCTGCGCGGCGCGATCGGGCTGCTCCACCAGCTCCCGCTCGAACACCGCGCCGAAGGCCGAGATGACGGCGGCGCGGGTGGCGGTCCAGGGATCCGCGAGCCCGGGACGCTCCCGGGCCACGCTGGTCATGCGGACGCCGGCGAGTCCGCAGGGCACGATGAGGTCGAAGTGTGACAAGTCGGTGGTGACGTTGAGCGCGAAGCCGTGGAAGGTGACCCACTGCTTCACGTGAATGCCGATGCTGGCGATCTTGCGCCCGCCGGTCCACACGCCGGTGCGGCCCGGATCCCGGCCCGCGCTGACACCCACGCCGTCGAGCCCGCGGATCAGGACTTCTTCCAGCTGGCGCAGGTACCAGTGGAGATCCCGCCGCCATCCGGTGAGGTCGAGGATGGGATACCCGACCAGCTGTCCCGGCGCGTGAAGGGTCACATCGCCGCCGCGCTCCACGTCGAAGACTTCGAAGCCTCGCGCCGCGAGCCCGGCGGCCGGCACCGGGAGACTGGTGGCGCGGGTCGCCCGGCCCAGGGTCACCACCGGCTCGTGCTCGACCAGCAGGAGGAGATCGGAGGCGAGCTCGCCGCTCATCCGCTGCCGGCAGAGCTGGCGCTGGAGCTCCAGGACCTCGCCGTAGCCCCGTCGCCCCAGATCCAGGAGTACGAGGGGGCCGCTCATGGCTCCTGGCCCACCGACGGCACGCGCC
>DATCXX010000003.1:0-4734 GCA_036565615.1 Gemmatimonadales bacterium
CAGGATCGGGCGGGTGGCGGATCCTTCCCCCTCGGTGGTGCTCTTGCCGTAGGGGCCGGCGTCGGGGAGCAGCCAGAGCGGCGGCGAGACCAGGTATTCCCGCTCGGCACGCACCGCCTTCACCGCGAGAACCGCCAGCACCACGATGGCGAGCGCTGACGCAAGCGCCAGCGCCGCCGGAACCGGGGACCTGGGATCCACCGGCTCGCGGGAGACTTCTTCGAGGAGGAGTGAGCCATCCGGGGGCTGCTGCTGGGCGATGATCGCCCGGACCCGGTACGCGCCCCCGTCGGCCGGAAGCTCCGCCGTCCGGATCAGCACTCCTTCGCGGTCGCTCTCGTCGATCAGACGGTAAAGACCCCGCCGCGCTTCCGACGCGGTCGACCGGATGTCCACGACGACGCCCTCGATCCGCACATCGCCGCGGCCGAGCGACGCCTGCCGTGCCTTGAGGTCGGCGATCCAGGTCTGGTTGCCGGTCGGTTCGCCCTGGGCCAGGGCGAACGCGGATGCGAATCGAAAGAGCAACGACCACGTCATGCCGAAAAGTAATCCTCTACCGATCCCAAACCCCAGGTGCGCCGGGCCGCTTGAACCCCCTCGCCCTGGAGGCTAAGTTTCTGATCTGTCGCCGCTTAGCTCACCTGGACGGACATGCCGACTTACGAATATCGCTGCCCCAAGGGGCATGAATTTGAAGTGGTCCAGCGGATCACCGACCGGAGCCGGGCCAAGTGCCCCCGCTGCGGTCTGGTAGCCGAGCGCCAGATGTCGGGCGGAGCCGGCCTGATTTTCAAGGGCTCGGGATTCTACATCACCGATTACGGCAAGGACGGCAAGGGGCCGCGCAAGGAGCCGAGCGAGGTGACGGGCGCGAAGGACGCGGAGGGCGCGAAGGACGCGAAGGACGTGAAGGACGTGAAGGAGGCGAAGGACGCGAAGGACGCGAAGGACGCGAAGGGCGTGAAGGAGGCGCCGGCCGCGAACCCCGAATCCGAAAAGCCCGCGAAGAAGAAAGCCAAGCCGCGTGAGTGAACCCATCCGCGCGGAGCTCTCCCGGGTGGCTCGCGCCCTGGGGGTTCCCGACGCGCCTTTCGTTCTGGAGCGCCCCCGGGATGAAGGACACGGCGACCTCGCCACCAACCTCGCCCTGTTGATCGCGAAGACCCGCCGCACCAATCCACGTCCGGTCGCTGAAGAGGTGGTGCGCTCCCTCACTTTCACGCCCGGGGTCGTGGAGCGGATCGAAGTCGCCGGACCCGGCTTCATCAATTTCTGGCTGGCCCGCGATCAGCTGGCGGCTTCGCTCTCAGGCCTGGTGCGGGCCGGCGATGCCTTCGGCCGCGCGACGTTCGGAGCGGGGACCCGGGTCAACGTCGAATTCGTCTCGGCCAACCCCACCGGCCCGCTCCACGTGGGGCACGGCCGCGGGGCCGCACTGGGCGACGGGATCGCGGCGCTGCTGGAGTGGACCGGCCACGCGGTCACCCGGGAGTTCTACATCAACGATGCCGGCGGCCAGATCGACAAACTGGTCGAGAGTCTCTGGGCCCGCATTCAGGAGGCGAAGGGCGCGGAGGGCGCGAAGGTCGCGATTCCAGAGGGTGGCTATCACGGGGAATACCTGGTTGAGGCGGCGGCCCGGGCGCCCGAGGTGCCGGCCAGCTTCGCCGCGGCCGCGCCGGTGCTGCGCCGTTTCATCCTCCAGTTCCAGCGGGAGGAACAGGACGCCCTGCTGGCCGACTTCGGGGTCCGCTTCGACGTGCACAGCTCGGAGCAGGAGATCTACGACGACGGCCGGGTCGCGGCGACGCTCGCCGAGCTGGCCTCCCGGCGGCTCTCGTATGAGAAAGACGGAGCCCTCTGGCTCCGGAGCGAGGCCCACGGCGACGACAAGGACCGGGTGCTCCGGAAGAGCGACGGGTCGCTCACCTACCTGGTGCCCGACATCGCCTACCATCGCGACAAGCACGAGCGCGGATTCGAGCGGGTGATCGACGTCTGGGGCGCCGATCATCACGGCTACATTCCGCGGATGCGCGCGGCGCTGCGCGCCCTCGGCTACCCCGAGGACTTTTTCGAGGTGGCGCTGGTCCAGCTGGTGAAGGTGGTGCGGGGCGGCGAGGAGGTCCGGATGTCCAAGCGGGCCGGCGACTTCGTCACCCTGCGCGACTTGCTCGACTGGGTCGGGGTGGACGCGGCGCGCTACTTCTTCCTGATGCGGAAGGGGGAGACCCCCTTCACCTTCGACGTAGACCTGGCCCGCAAGCAGACCGACGAGAATCCGGTGTTTTACGTACAGATGGCGCACGCCCGGATGAGCGGCATCTTCCGGGTCGCGGGACGGGAGCCGGATGGGGTGGGCGAGGAGGTCTCCCCCGACGCGCTCCCCGCGCCGCAGGACGCCGAGCTGCTGAAGGAGCTGGGCCGCTTTCCCGAGGTCGTCGCCGCCGCGGCCCGGGCCCGGGAGCCCCACCGGATCACCGGCTACCTGGAGGACCTCGCCCGCGCGGCGCACGGCTGGTATCACCACTGCCGGGTGCTGGGCGAGCCCCCGGCCACCGAGCAGGCCCGCCTGGTGCTGGCCCGCGCCGCGCGCCAGGTGCTGCGCAACGGACTCCGTCTCCTCGGCCTTTCCGCCCCCGACCGGATGTGAAGCCATGAGCCTGCTCGTCGTCGGCAGCGTCGCGCTCGACTCGATCTTCACCCCGTTCGGCGAGACCGCCGACGCGCTGGGCGGATCGGCGGTGTACTTCAGCGTCGCCGCTTCCCTCCTCCATCCGGTCCGGGTGGTCGGCGTGGTGGGGAACGACTATCCGGTGGCGGCGCTGGAGCGGCTCGCGCCCGGCGCCATCGACTGGACCGGAGTCGAGCGCGCCGAGGGCGAGAGCTTCCGCTGGAAGGGCAAGTACTCCTACGACCTCCAGAGCCGGGAGACCCTGGAGACCCGGCTCGGGGTGTTCGCCGCCTTCGAGCCCAAGCTGCCCGCCGGCTGGCAGGACGCCAAATACCTCTTTCTCGGCAACATCGACCCGCTGCTCCAGCTCCACGTGCTGGAGCAGATGAGCGGGCCGTCGCTGGTGGTCTGCGACACCATGAACTACTGGATCCAGAGCAAGAAGGCCGAGCTGCTCAAACTGCTCGCGCGGGTGGACATCCTGCTGGTGAACGACGGCGAGGCCCGGGAGCTGTCCGGCGACTGGAACATCCACCGGGCCGGCAAGTGGATCATGGCGCGGGGGCCCAAGCGCGTGGTGATCAAGCAGGGAGAGTACGGCGCGCTGCTGCTCGAGCCGGACCGGAGCTTCTACGTGCCGGCCTACCCGCTCGAAGAAGTCTTCGATCCCACCGGCGCGGGCGACGCGTTCGCCGGCGGCTTCATGGGCTACCTGGCCCGGGTGGACTCCACCGCCCACGCCCAGCTCCGGCGGGCGATGGTGTACGGGGCCACCATGGGAAGCTTCGCGGTGCAGGGCTTCGGGGTGAGAGGGTTCGAAAAGGTGGACTACGCCGCGGTCCAACAGCGGGTCGAGTCGTTCGTGGACCTGACCAGCGTGCACCTCGCGGAGCCGCTCCCGTGACCGAGTCCCGCTACGCCGCCGCCGGGGTGGACCTCACCGGCGCCGACCTTGCCAAGCAGCGAATCGCCGGGCTGGTGCGGGACGCCCGCACCGCGCACTCGGTGGGCCGCGTCGGCGGATTCGGCGGCATGGTGCGGGTGCCCGCCGGCTATCGCAGCCCGGTGCTGGTCATGAGCACCGACGGCGTGGGCACCAAGGTGATGGTGGCGCGCGACGCCGGCCGGTTCGACACCGTGGGCGAGGACCTGGTCAACCACAGCGTCAACGACATCCTGGTGCACGGCGCGCTGCCGCTGGCCTTCCTCGACTACGTCGCGGGGGCCGGGCTCACGGTGATCCAGACCGCCGCGATCGTCGAAGGGGTGGCCCGGGGCTGCCGGGCCCACGGGATGGCGCTGGCCGGGGGAGAGACCGCCCAGATGCCGGGGCTCTACCAGCCGGGAGACTTCGACCTCGCGGGTACCATCGTCGGGGTGGTCGAGGAAGCCGAGGCCATCCACGGCGACGGGATCGTTCCGGGCGACGTCCTGCTCGGACTCGAATCGAGCGGTCTGCACACCAACGGGTACACCCTGGCCCGCAGGATTCTCTTCGATCAGCTCGGTCTCACGGTGGATGCCGAGCTGCCCGGCACCGGCGCGACCGTGGGCGACATGCTGCTCACCGTGCACCGGAGTTACCGGGACGCCCTGGTTCCGGTGCTCCGACTGGTCCACGGGCTGGCGCACATCACCGGGGGCGGGATCCCCGGCAATCTGGTGCGGGTGCTCCCGGAAGGATGCGAAGCGGTGGTGGATTCGAAGAGCTGGACTCCGCCGCCTCTCTTCGGGCTGCTCCAGCGCGAGGGCAAGGTGTCGGAGGAGGAAATGCGCGAGGTGTTCAACCTCGGCGTCGGGATGATCGCGGTGCTGCCGGCGGCCGGGATCGGTGCAGTGCAGCAGTCGGCCACCGCGGCCGCCATCGGGAGCTGGGTACTGGGCGAAGTGCGCCCCGGGGTCACCGGCGTCCGGTTCGCATGAATCCCGAGCAGGCCATGCGCCGCGCGCTTGGCCTGGCGCGGCTCGGCTGGGGCCGGGTGCATCCCAATCCGATGGTGGGTGCGGTAGTGCTCGCGGCAAAGGAGCCGGTCGGTGAAGGCTGGCATCGCGAGTGG
>DATCXX010000017.1:0-5874 GCA_036565615.1 Gemmatimonadales bacterium
TGCGGCGCCGCCTGGGAGATCAGGTGCTGGCCTTCACGGTCGTGGGCGTCGTGGAAGACGTGAAGCAGGACGACTGGCGTGAGGAGGGAGAGGCGGTGGTCTACTTCCCGCTCACCGGCCCAACCGCCACAATGTGGGCCATGGGCTCGCCGGCCTACGTGGTGAAGTCACCCCGCGCCGCGAGCCTGGGACCCGAGGTGCGCGAGCTGGTGCGCCAGGTGGCGCCCGAGGCGCCGGTGTACCGCGAGGTCACCATGGAGTTTCTGGCGGAGCGGTCGATGACCCAGCTGTCGTTCACCATGCTGACGCTGGGGGTGGTGTCGGGGCTGGCGCTGATCCTGGGCGCGGTGGGCCTGTACGGCGTGCTGGCGTACATCGTGGCCGAGCGGACTCGCGAAATCGGCGTGCGCATGGCCCTGGGCGCCACGGCGGGGTCGGTGCGGCGGATGGTGGTCACCCAGGGTGCCAAGGTCGTGCTGGTGGGCGTGGTGATCGGCCTCGGCGTGGCGCTCTTCTCGACCCGGGCGCTGGGTACCCTGCTCTTCAACGTCGAGGCGGTGGACCCCATGGTCTTCATGGCGATGTCGGGCATGCTGATCGCCGTCGGCTTGCTGGCGAGCTATCTGCCGGCGAGGAAGGCCAGCCGGGTCGACCCGATCGAGTCGCTGCGGGGTGACTAACCCGTGAGACGTGAGACGTGAGACGGAACTGCTTTGCCGTCTCACGTCTCACCTCTCACTTCTTACGCCTCACCTTACGGAATCGCGGGTGAGCGAAGGTAGATCGTGACCGGCTCAGCCAGACGGACCCCAATCTGCTGACCCTGGGCGAGGACGATGTTGCCACCGTCCGTTGCGACCGCAACACCGGATCCGAGCACGGCGCCGATCAGGACACCTTTCGAGGCATCACCCGCGACCGCTCCGACCACGCCTCCGGCAACGGCCCCTCCGATGACCTTCTTGAGGGTGTTCGACGATTCGCTCTTGCCGCGCACCTCGAACGGCTCGGTGACGACCTGGTAAGTGCGTCCCTCGGCCTCGATCCGCGTAATGCGGAAGGCCAGCTTCGCCCGGGTTCTCACACTCCCGCCGCGCCGCGCCTCGGTAACCCAGCCTCGCAGCACCAGCCCCGCAGGCAACCGGGCATCGCCGACCTCGAATGACTCGGTGGTCCGCAACTCGATCTGATCGCCCACCTTGGTGTCCTTGGTCGAGAGCCTCTCCTGCAGGATGCCGGTTAGCTGGGTGCCGGCTGGAATGGTAACCGAGATGTCCGGGCTGGAAGGCATCATTCCAGAGCCGGCAATAACCAGCCCCGCGGTCAGCGCGAGGATCCCGAAGCCTGCCCGGGTCCGCGTGGCTCCATTGACTCGATGAAATGGCATGGTATGCTCCTCTCGCGCGAGCAGTGACTCGAAACGGATCGCACTCCTACGATGGGGTGACGTTCGGCGATGGTGGTCGCTGACATGCCGCGACCGGGAATCGTCCCGTTCGGCGACCCGTCCACCCGGGCCGGGCCGCTCAGCACCCTCTCGTTCCATCAGGCCTATCACACCGGTCAGCTGGGCATGGCCCGGCGGGCAGCCGGAGGAAAGGCGGCGATCCTGGCTCTTGGTCAGACCTCGCCCCTCTGAAACAGCGAGCGTCGCGCTAAGGAGTGAGAAGTGACCTGAACGGCGAGGCACTTCCGTCTCACATCTTCCGTCTCACCTCTTACGTCTTACGTCTCACCTTACCGACAGCCAATAACTCACCTTGAGTATCAGGCTGTTGCGCGCCTGGGCGCCGAACAGCTCGCTCAGGTGCTCCCGGAATCGAAATCGTCCGTCATTCGAGAATCCTCCCCGCTCCTGCTGCCAGACCAGGAACACCGTGGAGGCGGGGCGGTACTCCCAGCGCAGCACCGCGGTCGAGCGGAGCGACAGCACCGTGAAGTCGGGCTGGCCCAGCGAGAGGTCGGCCACCCCGTCGCGGTCGAAGTCCGCCGCGACGCTCGCTCCGTTCCGGATCAGCCGGTCCCCTCCCAGATGGTCGAACCGGGCCGCTTCGCTCCCGCCGGCCGGATCGGTCACCCGCTTGAAGGTCAGGAATCGTCCTGAGGACATGAACGGCTCGGCGTAGAGCTGGAAGGTGAGCGAGGGGGTGAAGGTAAAATTGCCCCGGGTGGCCAGGCTCACCGTCTTCTGGGACAGGTCTCCCACGACGTACTCGGTGGTGCCCGACACGGAGCCGCTGGCCACGAACTGGCGGCTGGGCACCTCATGCTCGAAGCGGGGACCCAGGGAAAGATCGAGCCGTCCCGAGGGACGCCACGAGAGCATGGTGCCGATACTGGTGCCGTGGCCGATCCCGTCGAAGTTCGTCCAGTAGTTCATGTCGGCGGAGAGCCGCACCGCTTTCCGCGGATCGCTGCCGAACGAGCCGCCGAGCCAGCCGTTCAGCGGCCATTTGAGCGCCGGGCCGCCCCGGAGCGCGGCTTGGTCCAGACCGCCGAAGTTCATGCCGGTCCAGAAGTTGAACGTGCCATAGTTCTTGAGCACGCTGTTGCCGATCAGCTCGAGGCCCGGGTTGATGCCTTCCCCGTCGTAGTCCCAGTCGTACCACTGGTTGAGCCGGAGCAGGAAGCTCCGGAACACCCTCCCGGGTTGGAGCCAGCGCCGGGTGACCCAGGCCAGCTCGGTGTTGCGGGCCGAATTGGTCTGGTAGCCGGCATCGTTGAGCTCGAAGCCGGGCGAGCGGGTATTGACCTGCGCGCCGTAGAGCCAGGTGCCGGCGTCCTTCCTGATTTCGAGGAAGCCGCCGTAGCCGGAGAGCGAAGTGGCGGTCGGATCGAGCGACGCGTAGCGGATGTCGGGGCGCTGAAAGTAGTGCACCGAGGAGCGCTGGGTCGCGGTGATCGCCGCGGGGCTGCCGGTGACCCGGCTCGCCATCACGGTGGCGCGGGCCAGCAGCTGATCGTTGCCGAACCGATGCTGCATTTCGAAGCCCGCGGCCAACGCGCCGGAACGGAGCGAGGTCACCGTTTCCGGAAGATCGCGCCGCACCAGGGTGCCGAACGCCCCCAGCACGGTGCGGCCGCTCCGGAAATCGCGGGAGAGCCGGGCGACGCCGTAGGCGGTGCGGGGCTCGATCACGTCGCGGAACGACGCGCCAGTGCCGTCCACTACGGCGGCCGTCTCTTCCGAGGTGAGCGCCGCCAGCGCGCCGATGGTCCACCCGCCCGGGGTCTTCCCCTGCACCTTGGCCGCGCCCAGGATGGTGGTCTCCTGTACCGAGGAGGCATAGCCGCCCCGCTCGTCGGGCCGGAGCTGGGGCGCCCGCCCGATCCGGCGGGTGTAGAAGAACTGCTCCTGCGACCAGGGCGACGCGGTGATCCGGAACCGGAAGGCGTCGCTCCCTTCGGTGAAGAACGGGCGCTTCTCAGGGTAGAAGGTCTCCTGGGCCGAGAGATTCACGATCGCCGGATCGGCCTCGACCTGGCCGAAGTCGGGGTTGAGCGCGGCGGAGAGGGTGAGGTTCGAGGTGAGCCCGTAGCGGATGTCGGCGCCCACCGTCGCCCGCCCCGCCGAGCCGGTCTGGAACGGATTGCCGGGCTCCGCGGGAGAGAAGGAGCGGCCCAGCACCGAGTAGGGGGTGATCTCGACCTTGCGGCGGGGGTTGAGCCGGGTGAAGCCGATCAGCTCGCCGTAGCGTGACGCATCGCCGGTGCCGTTCCGGGGCATCAGCTTCCAGTGCTGCAGCTCGCCGGTGCGGTTGATCTTCCGCCAGATGTTGAAGCCGAAACGGCGGTCCTGGCTGCCGCCGAACTTGAGCTGGCTCCAGGGAATCCTGAATTCCGCGGTCCATCCTTCGGTGTCGCGGGAAGTCGCCACCTCCCAGATCGCGTCCCAGGTCGGGTCGAGCTCACCGTCGTTGAAGTGATAGCTGTCCTGCTTGACCCCGGCCGGGTTCACCACGAATTCGAACGCGGTGCGCCGGTCGTAGTAGGAATCGATCAGGATTCCGATCCAGTCGGAGGGGGGCGACTCGTCCCGCCGGGCCAGCGGCGCCGAGATCTGGTCGGGCCGGGAATCGAAGGCCCGGATCCCTACGAAGAGCGCCTCGTCGTCGTAGAGCACCCGTACCTCGGTGCGCTCGGTGCCCGGCGCCCCCTCGTCGGGGTCCCGCTGCCGGAAGCTGCCGGTGGGAGCGGCCCGGTCCCACACTTCGTCGTCGAGCCTGCCATCCAGCCGGGGCGCGGCGGCTCGGGTGGCGATGGCCACGACCGCCTCCGGCGCCGTGCTCCGCAACGACACAGTGGGGACAGCGGTCTGTCCCTGGAGCAGGAAAAGGAACGCGAGCATGGGATGCTCCCCTGGAGACGGATCTACAGTGGCGAGGGGTTGGGGGTTGGGGATTGGGAATTGGGGTGAGGCGAGGGGGGGAGGGACGAACAGCGGTCAACGGCCAACGGTCAACGGGAACTGGACGCGTCCTCCGCGCCCTTCCCGTCCTCCGCGCCGCCGCGTCTTTCGCGTCTTCCGCGTCCTCCGCGCCCTCCGCGTCCTCCGCGTCTTCGCTACGGCACCCGCCGGGGAAACATCGCGTCAACGATCGCGCGCAGCCGGGTCAGGTTCCCCGCGCTGTCGATCGGCAGGGGCCGCGGCGCGGCGAGTCCGTGCTCCAGATCGAACAATTCCTCGGCGCCGTTTCCCTGAATCCGGATGTACTGGTGCCTGGAGGTGACCACCGAGCCGAGGTCTCCCTGAGAGGCCGGGAACCAGGGCGGTTGCCGGGCCTCCTGGCGCACCCCGAGCAGGACCGAATCGGGCAGGGAAGCTCCCGACCAGGTGCCGGCCAGGCTGGCGCCCGGGAAGGGCGACTCCCCGGCCAATCGCAGCAGGTCCATCACCGTGGCGGGCAGCGACCGGATCGATACCGGCTCCGAGATCGTGACGCCGGCCGGCACCAGGCCGGGCCCGATCAGCAGCAGCGGAACATGGACGCTCTGGTGATAGAGGCTGTGGCCGTGGTCCCACAGCCGGTGCTCATAGAATTCCTCCCCGTGATCGGAGGTGATGATCACGATCGTTCGCTCCAGGACCCCGCGTCGTTCCAGTTCGCCCAGGAGCTTGCCGATCTCGCTGTCGAGATATCCGATGGCGTTGTCGTAGGCGTCGATCGTTCCCTGGATCCGGGCCCGGGATGGCTCGGGCTCGGTTCCCTCCTCGGTGCGATAGCGGGCGTTCAGCTCGACCCCGGGAGTCCGGAACCGGTTGGGCCAGTCGCCCGGCGGGTAGTAGGGCCGGTGGGCATCGTAATAGTTGAGGAACCCGAAGAACGGCCGGGCCGGGTCCCGGTCGAGCCAGCGCAGGAAGGCGCCGCTGATCTCCGGCGCGGTCCGCCGGCCCAGGTTGTCGTAGTTGCCGATGACCCGGCGGATCGGAGCGATCCGGGCCGCCGCGCGCCAGAGGCTCGAGCTCCGGAGGACCTGTCCCGGCTCGAACGTATAGTCCTCATATCGCCCGAACCCGCGATCCAGCCCCACCTCGGTCGAGGTGTAATCGGTGTTGGCGACGAACCCGCCGGTGCGGTAGCCCCGGTGCCCCAGCACTTCGGCCAGAGTCGGGTAGGTCCCGTCGAGGGGAACCATCCAGTCCGCCGACAGCTCGTGCATCCACCGTCCGGTCATCATCGAGGAGTGGCTGGGCAGGGTCCACGGCGCGGTGGAATAGGCCCGGGTGAACACGACGCCACGGGCCGCCCACCGGGTCAGCTCCGGAGTGGTCTCCCGGTGGTATCCGTAGAGGCTCAGGCTGATCGCCCGCACCGTGTCGAGCACCAGCAGGAGGACGTTCGGGGTAGCCGGGGTGACGGCTGCGGTCCGGTT
>DATCXX010000027.1:0-2743 GCA_036565615.1 Gemmatimonadales bacterium
TCGCCTCGCTGCCGCGATGATGACCGTCTGAGCAAGGGCTGTATCATAGGCCGCGAGCGGGACTGCAGCAACCGAAATTCCGCCCTCCTCCGCTCGAGGATCCAGCCCCGGCAGCAGGTCGAGCACTGCGTCCAGGGCCGCCCGCTCGCGGGCCGCCTGCGAGCCCAGCCGGCGGAGGCGCTCGTCCACGTTGGGAAGCCGCTTCCGGATCACGGGCAGCAGGTCGCAGCGAATCCAGGATCGCAGGTGGGCCGGGTCGCTGTTGGCCGGATCCACCCAGACCGGCAGACCTCGCGCCCTCGCATAGCTCGCGAGATCGCGCCGGCGGAAGGGGAGCAGAGGACGGACCACCGCCCCGCTCACGGCGCGCATCCCGGCGAGCCCGGCCGGCCCGGAACCCTCGAGCGCCCGCATGAGCACGGTCTCGACTTGATCGTCGGCGTGGTGGGCGGTGAAGACGACCGCGGCGGCCAGTCGCTCGCGGAGCGCGAAGAGCCAGCGGTAGCGCGCCGCTCTCGCGGAAGTCTCCCCGGCTGCGGAGCCGAGCTCCAGCCGCTCGATCTCACAGCGCAGACCGAGACCTGCGGCGAGCCCGGCAACCTCTGCCGCGACGGAGGCGCTGCGCGGGTGGATGCCGTGGTCCGCATGCGCCACCACGAGCTGGCGGGTCGGGGCCTCCGTTCGATGGAGAAGGTCGAGCAGGACGACGGAGTCGAGGCCGCCGGATACGGCGACCAGCGCGGGGCCGCTGGGCAGCGCGAGGGAGGCGAGGTGGGCGCGGAACCGGGCCGGGAGGTCCATCGGCAGGAAAGGTAACCTCGGCACGGGGTCAGACCCCGTCTCTCACCTCCACGTCCGAGCGCTGGACCCGGGTGATCCCGTGAGTGGTCTCCAGCCAGAGATAGCTCGGATGATTCCCGCCGCCGGTATGAAGCGAATACCAGATCTCGGGCAGGAGTGAGGGATAGAAGCCGAGCCAGCCGGGGCGCAGCCGGGCCCGGGGAGCGGCGCGGGAGACTCGACGTTCCGGGCGGTCCACGTCAAGTAAAGCGCAAGGCCAGTGTCATCACGATGAGGTATTCCTCGACCACGAGAGCCCACAGCAAGGTTCGCCGGAGGTTGACGCGTACGAGGCGGGTGCCGCAAAGGACGCAAGTGAGCTGGTCACCGACCGGGATGCCACAATACGGACAGCGCTTGTCCATCGTGCCTCACAGACCAGCAAGTGGTCGGCGAAAGGCGAGGGGGAACGACGAATTTTGCTGCCGGTACCTGCGGGGACAAGGGGGCGGCGCCGCCCTGGTACTCAGCGGTTGCCCGCCGCCGTCCCCTCCGAGCCGACCGCGGACGTACTGTCACCATCCTCGGGGTCGTCCTGGGGGGTCTCGGGCGCCTTCTTGCCGCCACCACCGGGCCGTGCTCCTCCACCTCCGCCGCCTCCCCCGCCCCCACCCGATCGAGAGATCGTGACAGATGTCTGGTTGGTGAGATTTCCCACGGCATCACGGAAGCCCATCAGCACCAGGATCAGGCCCAGGGCTACCACGGCGATGATCATTCCGTATTCGACCAGTGCCGATCCCGTCTCACAGGACCGAAACCGCCGGAGGAGCTGTCCCATGGGCCATCCAGGAGCCGAACCTACCCGGCACGAGTCGCGGAAACACGCGGTGGAAAGTCAGGGAGGGGGCAGGAAGCATGCCCCGGGAGGCTCGATGCCGGGGGCACGATGCAATCACTTCGAGGGCAAGGGCTTTCGGGTGGGGTGGAAGGGGTCAGCTCCGGGCCCGGACGGGCCGAGCGAGTGGCACGGTGCAAGAAGCAGCACATTCTGCGGCAGGACCGGGCCACCCGTGGCTTCTAGTCCCCCGGGGCACCACCGTCCACCTGGGCCGCGTCGGTGAGGTAGCGGACCCCGGCCGCGGGATCTCCGGACAGCGCCGACAATTTCAGCGCCCGGACAAAGGGACGAGCCAGCACTGTGGCGTGGGCGGCATCGTCGAGCGAGAGATCGCGGGCGAGCGCGGGAAGCGACTGGGCGACCTGACGAACCAGGTGCTCCTCGACCGTGTCGTTCCAGAGGGCCACGAACTCCCGGGTGTTCTCCGGCGTCGAGCTTGAGTCGGCGGACATGCTCGCTCCTCCTTCTATGTCCCGGTGACGGCGGCCCCGAACGCCAGGGCGAGAAGCACGACGGCAACAGCGAAGAGCACGCTGGTCAGGAAGCCGAGCCCCAGGCTGCCCAGGCCGAGCAGATCGAAGGCGAGCACCCTGGCGAGGATGACGCGACTGGGCGGCCACATCAGGCCTCCCCCCAGCAGGGCCGCAACGAGCCCGAACACGATCATCACCTGCCGCGACTGGCGGTTGATGATCGGTCCCAACGCCAGGCCGGCGGCCAGCGCTCCTCCGGCCATGATGAGATACTCGACCCTCGGCATCCCCGGTCCGTGATTATGGGATGCCTTAGGATGCAGCGCTGGCCGTCGCTCCGCCAGCCTCGGATCCTGTTACATGGTGGGCAGCCGGAGGCTACCTTACGGGAACCCATGCGCGACCTCGCCGACCGCGAGCTTGGCCCGTACCGCGTGCTCCGGGAGCTCGGCCGCGGTGGGATGTCCACCGTTTGGCTCGCCGACGACCCTCGGCACGAACGCCGGGTGGCCATCAAGGTTCTGCACCCGGACGTGGCGGCCGCGATCGGCTCGACGCGATTCCGCCGTGAGATCCGACTCGCCGCCCG
>DATCXX010000033.1:0-5115 GCA_036565615.1 Gemmatimonadales bacterium
GCCGTCGAGATCGCGCGTCGCGTGCTTGCCCGGGAAACCAGCCCGGTCGAGGTGATCGAGGCCGCGCTGGCGCGGGTGTCCGAGGTCAACCCGGCGCTCAACGCCATCGTCACCCTGAATCCCCGGGCGCTCGATGACGCCCGGGAGCTGGAGCGGCGCATCGCGCGCGGCGAGGCGGTGGGACCGCTGGCCGGGGTCCCGGTCGGGATCAAGGATGTGACCCAGGTGGCCGGATTGCGCACCACCTTCGGCTCTCCACTCTACGCCGACCACGTCCCCGAAGAAGATGCTTTGGTGGTGCAGCGGCTCCGCGCGGCGGGCGCGATCATCCTCGGCAAGACCAACACCCCCGAATTTGCGGCCGGCGGCAACACCTGGAACGACGTGTTCGGCCGGACCCGCAATCCCTGGAATCCCTCCCGCAGCGCGGGCGGCTCGACCGGCGGGGGCGCGGTGGGCCTCGCCACCGGGATGATCGCACTGGCCGAAGGGACCGACCTGGGCGGCTCGCTCCGGATTCCCGCGTCGTTCTGCGGGGTGGTGGGGTTGCGGCCCTCGCCCGGCCTGGTCCCCACCCATCCCAGCGACCTGGTGTGGGACACGCTCCAGGTCAGCGGGCCGATGGCGCGCAGCGCGGAAGACGTCGCCCTCATGCTGCAGGCCATCGCGGGACCGAGCCCGCTGGCTCCGCTGCGCCAGCCGGCGGCAGGCCGGGACTTCGTGGCCGCGGCGCGACGGGGACCCCGGACCGGGCTTCGAGTCGCGTACTGTCCGGACATCGCGGGCATCGGCATCGACGGGGACGTGGAGTCGGTATGCCGGAGGGCGGCCCTCGGACTGGACGCCGCGGGGATCGCCGTCGAGACCATCGAGCTCGACCTGTCGGCGGGCCGCGATGCCTTCCTCGCCCTCAGGGGCCACTGGTTCTCGGCCTGGATGTCGGAGCGGCTCGACCGGCTGGATGGCTTCGGCATCAACGTGCGCAACAACACCCTTGCGGGACTCGCCGCGACCGGCCGCGAGCTGGGTGCCGCGGAGACGATCCGGGGAGCGATCTGGCATCGCTTCCGCATCCTGTTCGAGCGCTACGACCACCTCCTTACCCCGACCATGGCCGTTCGGCCCTTCCCGGTCGAGCAGAACTATCCCGAGACGGTTGCCGGCAAGGCCATGCGGACCTACGTCGACTGGCTTGCGCCGACCTTCGTGCTGAGCCTCACCGGATTGCCGGTGGCCTCGGTGCCCTGTGGCCTCGATGCCGAGGGGATGCCGGTCGGGCTCCAGATCGTGGGCCGGCCCGAGGGAGAGGAAGCGGTTCTCGCCCTCGCGGCGCGGATTCAGGAGCTGTTCCCGATCGGCGCTCCGCCCTAGGGAATGCCGGCCAGAAACTCGTCCAGCAGCCGGTTGAATTCCTCCGGCTTGTCCATGTGGGGCCAGTGGCTGGTGCCGGTCATCACCCGGTGGGGCACCTCGGGCATCAGGTTCTGGAGGGCCTTCGGGGTGCTGCCGTGCGGCGTGACGACCAGCAGCTTCGGACCCGGGTACCGCCGGATCGCCGGCAACGGATCGTAGGCGAAGATCGCCGCGATGAGCTTGAGCGAAGCATCTTTCGGCACGCTCTGCATCTCGCTGGTCAACCGGGCCCGGACATCGGGCTGGGCATCGGTCAGCAGAGTATTCCAGTAGCCCGCCATCACCGTGTCGTAGTTGGATTCCAGCGACGCGAGGATCGGCCGGGCTTCTTCCGGCGAGCTCTGTCCCGGTGCGCCCACCAGCATCAGGCCGGCGACCCGTCCGGGGTTGGCCCCCGCGTACTCACCGGCCGCCGAGCCCCCCAGGCTGTGCCCGACCAGCACGAACCGGTCGAGGCCCAGCGAGTCGACCACCGCCCCGATGTCCCGCGCCAGTGCCGTGACCCCGTAGTCGCCATCGGCCGGCGGGGCCGACTGCCCATGGCCACGGAGATCGAGCGCGATGGCGCGTCGCCCGGCACGCAGGTGGGCCAGCTGGGCGGCCCAGTGGGTCGTGCTTCCCGCGTAGGAGTGCACCAAGACCACCGGGACTCCTCCGCTGCCTCCGTCATCGACGTGCAGCGGGCCGGCAGGGCCCTGGACCCGGGTGACCGGCGCGGAATCCGGAACGTCCGACTCCGGGGCTCCGGTGCAGCCGATCAGCGGCGCGAGTGCGCCGAGCAGCAGGACGGATCGAAACGAGGTCGAGAGGAATGCCATCGGGCGGGCTCCGGTCGGGGATCCTCCCGGGTGACGCGCGAGCCTAGAAGAGTTTCACCACCTCCGGCTTCATCACTTTGCCCATGGCGTTGCGGGGCAAGGCGGAGACGGTGCAGAGCAGCCGGGGAACCTTGTAGGGCGCCAGCCGCTCCCGGGCCCAGCGTTGCAGCTCCTCGAGCGACAGCGCGGTCCCGGGACGGAGCTCGATCGCCACCGAGACCTTGTCGCCCCACTCGACGTCGGGGATCCCGACCACCGCGCACTCCGCCACCGCGGGATGGGTGCGCAGCTCCTCCTCGATTTCCAGCGCCGACACCTTGAATCCGCCGGTCTTGAGGATGTCCACGCTGCTCCGCCCCAGAATGCGATAGCGCCCCCCCTCGAGAATCGCGGTGTCTCCGGTGCGGAACCAGCCTTCGCGAAAGGCGTCCCGGGTCGCGTCGGGCCGGCGCCAGTACTCCAGGAATACCCCGGGCCCCCGGACCTCGATTTCTCCCGGGGCGCCCGGCCCGGCCGGCCGGCCCGCCTCGTCCACCAGCCGGACCTCGATCCCGGGGAGGGGGACACCCACCGAGCCGGGACGGCGTTCGCCGTGCAGCGGATTGGAGAGCGCCATGCCGATCTCGGTCATCCCGTAACGCTCCAGCAGGGTGTGGCCGCCGATCTCCCGCCATCGCTCCAGCGT
Source organism: Gemmatimonadales bacterium (assembly GCA_036565615.1). Classification (GTDB taxonomy): domain Bacteria; phylum Gemmatimonadota; class Gemmatimonadetes; order Gemmatimonadales; family GWC2-71-9; genus JABFSM01. The sequence continues at coordinate 2,917 of DATCXX010000033.1, forward strand.
CTGTACCGGCAGGGCGGCCGAGCCCGAGACCATGAGCCGCATCGCCCGGCATCCCGCGGACATGGCCTCCCGCGCGCCGGGCGCTGCCGCATCCCAGGCGGCGATCAGCCGGGCATAGATGGTGGGGACCGCCATGAACAGGGTGAGCTGCCCGGTCGCGATGCGTCGCCAGGTCTCACCGGCGTCAAACCGGGGCAGGATGGCGCATTCCGCCCCGGCCCAGAGCGCGCAGCACAGCACGTTGACGATGCCGTGGACGTGATGGAGGGGCAGCACCAGGAGGATGCGATCGTCTCCGGTCCATTCCCACGCCTCGATCAGCGCGGTGATCTGGGCCGCGAGATTCGCCTGAGTGGTCACCACCCCCTTGGGCTTCCCCGTGGTGCCGCTGGTGTACACCATCATCGCCCGCCGGCCCGGAGCGATGGCGGGCAGCGCGCCGGCCTGGCCCGCGAGCGCGGCGTCGCTGCTCAGGAAACGGGCCCCGGCTCCCGCGGCGAGCGGCGCGAGCATCGAGGCGGATGGAGGATCGGACAGGACGATGGTCGCATCCGCGTCGCGGAGGACGTACTCGAGCTCCGGCGGCGGATAGGAGAGCGCCAGCGGGACGGCGATGCCGCCGGCGCGCCAGATTCCCCACTGCACTGCGACGTGCGCGAACCCCGGCGGAATGAAGTAGGCCACCCGGGCCTCGCGCAGGTCACTCCCTCCCTCGAGCAGCGCCCCGGCCACCCGGGCGGACGCGTCCAGCAGCTCCCCGTAGGAGTAGCTCCGGTCCGGATCCACGATCGCCACCCGGCTGCCGTGCTCCCGGGCGCGCGCCACCAGCGGAAGGGAATCCATGCCCCAAGAAACGGCCCGCGGAGTTCGGGGGCAAGCGCCCCGGCTCTACTCCCCCCGCAGCACCAGCCCGGGATCGGCCCGGGTGGCCCGGCGCGCCGGCACCCAACAGGCCAGCAGCGCCACGCCGAGAAAGAGCGCCGCCGAGCCGGCCAGCACCACCGGATCGCCGGGGGTGACCTGAAAGAGCAGGTCGGACAGCCTCCGGGTGATGAGCCAGCCGATGCCCAGCCCCACTGCGGCACCCACGGCGGCATCGCGCATCCCGGAGCGGACCACTTCGCCTCTCACCTGACGGTCGCTGGCACCCAGGGCACGGCGCAGCCCCATTTCGCGGGTCCGCTGGGACACGATATGCGAGAGCACGGCGTACATCCCGAGGCCGGCCAGCGCCACCGCGAGCAGGGCGAAGAACCCCATGAGCCAGACCCGGAACCGCTGCGGCGCGGTGGCATCCCGGAGCACATCGTCCATGGTGCGGACCCCGCTCAGCGGCATCTCCGGGTCGAGCGCCGAGACGATCCGGCGCAGTCCGGGCGCCACCGACACCGGGGCGACGCTGGTGCGGAGCAACAGCGCCACTTCATCCACCGCCACCTGGTCGGCCAGGGCGTAGACGATCGGGCGCGGCTCCCGGTCGAGACCGCGGTCCCGCACATCGCCCACGATCCCGATGATCTCGCCTTCGGGGCGGTCGTCGCCGGGCCGCACCCCGAAGCGCAGGTACCGGCCGATCGGCTTTGCGCCGGGCCAGAACTGCCGCGCGGCCGCGGCGCTCACCAGCACCACGCGGCGGCTGCCCCGGCGGTCCTCGGGGGTGAAGCCGCGCCCCTCGAGCACCGGAATGCGCTGGGTGGTGAAGTACTGCCCGCTCACGACCCGCACCTGGGCGGATTGCCTGACGCCGTCCGGCACCGGCACGCTGTCGATGGTGAAGCTCCCGCTCCATCCGAAGCCGCTGAGCGGAAGTCCGAAGATCAGAGACGCCGATTCCACCCCCGGCATCGCCGCGGCCCGGGCCAGCAGCTCGCCCTGGAACCGGACGATGCTCTCGCTGTCTGCATAGCGCTTGCCGGGCAGAGCAATCGACGCCACCAGGGTCGAAGAGGGATCGAGGCCGGGATCCACCGCCTCGAGCCGCGCTTTGCTCTTGAGCAGCACGCCGGCCACCGCCAGCAGGGCGAGCGCCAGGGCGGTCTCCGCCGCCACCAGCCAGCGATGCAGGGCGCGATGCTGTCCGACGCTGCGCCCGCCCGATCCCGCCAGCGCCCTGCGCAGGTCGGCCCGCAGAATCCGCCGTGCCGGGGCGATGCCGACCAGCACCGCGGAGAGCGCGGTGACCCCGAGCGTGAAGAGCAG
>DATCXX010000041.1:0-4218 GCA_036565615.1 Gemmatimonadales bacterium
AAGGACTGGGGCAGCTACGCGATGGTGGACCCTGGCTACCAATCGCTCAGCTGGCTCTGGGGCCAGGAGTACCCCTGGAACGTGATCTGGTTCCGGAATACGGATCAGAACAGCCACATCGTACTGCCCGATTTCGTGAAGCAGCGCCTGTTCGATGGCACCCAGGTGTACCCGCCGAGCGAGCTGTCGCAGTTCGGGATCGATTTCGTGTCGAAGGCCAGCTGGCGGGTGGCACTGGCGCCGGACGCGACCACCATCTCTCTCCAGCATACCCTGCAGTATTGCGTGGCCACGCATGCGGTCCAGGGCACCGCGGTCACCGCGTCGATGACGGACCTCACCCCGGATCCCGATCAGCCGTTGCGATACACCACGCTCCCCATCGACCTCCCGTTGCTGGCGCTCGACCCGATCACCACCCTGAACGCGGGGAACGGTGCGGTGATCGGGTTCTTCGCCGACCGGTTCAGCACCGGGCCGAGTTCCGGGATGCCCTTCAGCATCTGCTCGGAGGCGAACAATCTCTTGGTGCGGGGGCAGGGGTTCTCCCAGCCCATGATCGCGGACCTGACGACCGGCAGCGCCGAGCTCCACCTGTCCTTCAAGATCACCGACACGGTCAACGAGTATTCCTTGTTCATCAAGCATTGGAAGCTGAACGACGAGGGGTGCGTGCTGAGCGTCAACATCAACGGCCGGCACACCCTGACCAAGCACGTGGACGCGGTGGAGGAGGACGGCGGGGACAACAATCTCACCGTCATCGGGCTGCGCAACAAGGACTACTCGTCGGTGGACTACCACGATTACCTGCAGCTCGGGCTGAACACCATCGACATCACGATTCGGGCCTCGAGCGACACGCCGACTTCCGCCACGTGCGGGTACGCCCTGCATGCGGTCGCGATCGGCTGACCGGCCGCACCGACGATGCCCAGAGCCGCGCTCAGGTCGACCGGCGGCGTCACATCAGGCGCCCCGCTCCAGTCCCGGGGCCGGTCCACCGAAGACGCGCGAGGATTGGGGCGTGCCCTTGGGCGCCAGCGGGCGCTCCCCAGCCGCGGCACCCGCGCAACGGCCAGGGGACTGCTTCAGACGGGGCACAATGCCGCGCAGTTCGTCCAGCTGTTCGGGGAGATGCTCAGGGGCGTGGTAAGCGATGCGACCTTCAACCGGAGCTACCGGTCCCTGCTCAGCGGGACGGATGAGCTGGTACCGACATCGCTGGTGCGGGAATTGTTGAAGGGCGTCATGGAGGAACACAAGATTGCGCCGTTGAGTGCGCCGGCACAGGCCAGGCTGGAGGAATTGTTCCAGAAGGTGTCGCAGGTCCGCATCCCTACCCGGTGGTCCGGTTTCGCGCGACGGGGGCCATCGCCCGGCACCGTGGCTGAGGTGATGCAGCATCCAACCGGACGGGGAAGGGGAATGTGGCGGCGCACCGTCACCCGCGGAGATGGGAGCTCCCCCCTGCATTCCAAGCTGGACCGGGAACGAAGGGAGGCGATCCAGGCTGAAATGCGGGCCGCGGTGGGTCGCGGGGCAGACGCCGAAGGGATCGTCCATGCGGGGCTCCGCCGAGCGGTCGAGTTCACGCTCAACGAGTTCACCGGCCCGGCCTCGGCCTCGGATCTGGTGCCCGAGCCGGGGGTGAGTCCGCAGGAAATAGACGAGCAAGTGAATCGGCGAGAAGAAATCAAACGGTGGGCCGTCAGCGAGCTCGGCGCGACACAGCAGGCTGGCCTCCGCAATCGCGTCCGAGCCTGGTTGGTGCGAAAGGGTATGCGCGAGCTGAGCCCGTCGCGCTGAGCGATGGCGCGGTATTCGATGGCGCCGGTATTCGATGGCGCCCCGAGCTCCTCAGCGCGGTGCCGCCACCCGCGCCGTGATCCAATCGGTGAGCGTCGCGAGGAACTCGTCGCTGATGGCCCGCCGGAACGGGCGGCCATCCACCGACTGCACCATCGCCAGCCCATGACTGGCGCCCGGGATGATCCGGGCCGTCACCTCCCGATTGCCGCCGCGCGCCAGGGCCGCGCGCATCCGCTCCACCACGAGGGCGGGGGGAAAAGCCAGGTCCCGCTCGCCCATGAGGACCAGCACCGGCGCCTTGATCCGCGCCAGATCCCGGGTCGGCTCGTAGTTGAACTGCAGAACCCCGTACATCCGGAGCGACGCGAGGGTTCGCGCGCCCGCGCCGGTGCCATACCCCGGAAACCAGGCAACCGAGTCGGCCCGCAGGCGCTGCATAGTGGAGTCCAGGGCCGGCCAGCCCAGGCCGGTGCGGGCGACCGCGAATTTCCGGCGCTGGAAATCCTGGGCCCGCGCGATCTCCGCTTCGGGGAACCCCGCGCGGCGCATGAGCGCCCCGGTGCGATAGGTCTCCTGCTCGGCGGCGCCGATTCCGCTCCCCGCCATGCTCACCAGGAAGTGCACCCCGGAATCCCGCGCGGCCACCTTGGCGATGATCCAGGTGCCCTGGCTCTGGCCCGCGAGCCCGAGGCGCATGGTGTCGATGAGGTCGGGCCGGGAGCGAAGGTAAGCGAGCGCGCCTTCCACGTCACCGGCGAAATCGTCCCACGAAGCCAGGTCGTGGCTCGCCCCGGACGACTCCCCGACGCCCCGTTTGTCGTAGAGCAGCGACGCGATGCCCCTGGCGGCGAGCACCCGAGCCTCGTAGGCCCAGGCGAGCCGGGTGTCGGGATCGGAGCCGGTCACCCACACCATCGCCGGGAAGGGTCCTCGACCCTCGGGCAGCACCAGCATGCCGCCGAGCCGCAGGCTGTCGCCCGAGCTGTGGAAGATGATGGACGGCTCGCGCGGCGCCGGCACCGCCCGCAGCAGCGTCACCGGAGACCGGTAGGAGGTGATCCGGATCTCGCCGGTGAGAGCATCGCCCCGTCGCCGCACCGCGATCGTGATACGCTCATCGGCCCGGGGCACGCCGAGGTTCCCGATGAAGCCCAAACCGATGTCGGGTGTCCACTCCGCTCGCAGCACCCCGTCGGCCAGCGTCACGCTCACGCTGTCGCTGTAGGGGCTGGGAATCGCGAGGTCCACCAACCGCGATTCCGGCAGAGAGATCAAAACCCGCACCGAGTCGCCGGCGGGCTGCACCGCGAAGCGAAGGCCGACCGGCAGGCCGGCGTCGGGGCGGCGGTCGGCCACCCCGGTCCATTCGCCGAGGAACGGGGTCCATTTCGTGGTTTGTTGGGCGGGCGCCGGGCCGGCGCCGGCCGCGGTCCAGGCGAGCGTTCCTGCCAGGGACAGACGCAGGGCTCGCGTTCGAGAAACCGAGACGCGGTTCATGGTCGAACTCCTGTCGGTCTTGGTGCTAGGGACTTCGAGTGAGCAGCAGCGATCCGTTCCCTGAGCTGGCGTTCACGCGATTGCCGCCGGGGCCGAACGAGTAGCGCATCTCCTGCCGCGAGGAGCTGTCGGTCGGCGTCAGCGGCATCTCGTGCTCGACCCTGCCGTTCGACAAGCGCGTCTCGAGGGTGCCGCCGAAGCCGGGCGGAATCGCGACCCGCAGCTCTCCCGCTCCGGTGTGGAGCTCGATGGTGCGGTCGTCGCGGGCACTGGCGATGCGCGCGGTGATCGTCCCGCTTCCGGTACGAGCCTCCGCATCACCGCTCACCCCGTCGAGCACCAGATCGCCTTCGAAGCCGGCGGCGGTGATGCCGGCACCGGCCGGGAGCTCCACCACCAGGTCGATGGTCGCGCGATGCATCTCCTCTCCGGTGCCGAACCAGGTGTAGCCCTCGGTGTCGCAGCGGCCCTGCCCGGCGCGCAGCGCGCAAACCGTCACCCCAGCGGCGTCCCGGGTGGGCTGGAACACGAGGTCTGATAACGGGGCGCGGGAGACCCGGGCACGAACTGTGGCATTGCTTCCTTCCACTGCAGTCACCCGGATGGATCCGACCAGGTTCCGGACCCGGAGCCGCTCGCCCGCACCGACCAGGCCGCTCCAGACCACCGGGAAGCCATCCGTGATCCGGAGGGGCGCGGGCGAGATGGCCCCGGTCCGCCCGGACGCCGGAGTGGCGAGGACCACCAGTGGCACCGCGATCGCCAGCACGCCAAGGGAGAGCATGGTGTGAACGCGGCCGGGGGGCGGAGCGGTGGTAACCAGTCGCTCGATCCGGCGGAGCAGGATCCCGCCGGTTGCCGCCGGCGCGAGGGTGCGTACCTGGCGCACTCCGACCAGCTCCTCGAGCG
>DATCXX010000100.1:0-6243 GCA_036565615.1 Gemmatimonadales bacterium
CCACTCGGTGTCGCGGTAGTCCTCGGTGGCCGAGTTCTCCCAGGGGAAATTCGGCTGGTCGGGGACGTACATCACCTGGCCGCCCTCCACCGGGCTGACCCAGGCGTCGGCCAGGGTGGGATCGAGCGCCCCCGCCCCGAAGCGTTCGGTGACTTGCTTGGCCCGGATGAGAAACGACTTGAAGTCGGGCGACAGGCGGGCACCGCGGGGGATGAAGAGCCCGGCGTGCCGGGAGGCATCGAAAAACGACCGGCGCGAGCGCCAGGCGCCGTCGGGCTCCCGGGCCACCAGCCGGTTGAACTCGCGGAGCTCGGTCGCGGCGGCGTCCTGGGGCAGCTCGGAGATGTGGCGGGCAAAGCGGAGCACCCGGGCTTCGGCCGCGGCGGCGCGATGCTCGATCCCCTGCACCACCCCGCGCATCGTGGTTTCGAGCGAGGCAAGACGGGCGTCCTGGAGCCGCCTCCGGAGGGCCCGCTCCGCCAGGAGCAAACCGGGAATGATGAGCAGCGCGGCGGCGACGACGAAGTAGCTCCCCACCAGGAGCTGGAGTCGCACCGGACGGGAGGCGGCTTCCTTCAGCCCGGGAATCTCCGAACGGCGAGCGTCACGTTGTGTCCACCGAAGCCGAAGGAATTGGAGAGCGCGGTCCCGACCTGGCGCTCGACCATCCGGTTGGGAGCGCAGTCGAGATCGCAGGCGGGATCGGCGCTGAACTGATTGATGGTGGGGGGAATCTTCCCGGTGCGCACCACCAGCAGCGAGACCACGAACTCCAGCGCACCGGCTCCGCCCAGCAGGTGTCCGGTCATGGACTTGGTCGAGGCGAAAATCAGGTTCCGGGCGTGGGGGCCGAAGACCGCCTTGACCGCGGTGGTCTCGGCGATGTCCCCGAGGGGCGTGGAGGTGCCGTGGGCGTTGACGTACCCCACGTCCTCCGGGGCGATCCCCCCGTCGGCGAGGCAGGCCAGCATCGCGCGGCGCGCGCCGTCCCCGTCGGGGGCCGGCGCGGTGATGTGGTTGGCGTCGGCGCTCATCCCGTAACCCGCGACCTCGCCGAGAATCGTGGCCCCCCGCGCGGTGGCGTGCTCCAGGCTCTCCAGCACCAGCACCGCCCCGCCGTCGGCCAGCACGAATCCGTCCCGTCCCTGGTCGAACGGCCGGCTGGCGGTCTCCGGGGAATCGTTCCGGGTGGAAAGCGCCTTCATGTTCTGGAACCCGGCGATGGTGATCCCGGTGATGGCCGCTTCGGCCCCGCCGGTCACCATGCAGTCGGCGGCGCCCGTGCGGATCAGGTCGTACGACTCCCCGATGGCGTGAGCGGAGGATGAGCAGGCCGACACGGTGCAGAAGTTGGGGCCCTTGAGCCCGTACCGGATGGACACATGGCCGGAGGCGATGTCGGGAATGAACATCGGGACGAAGAACGGAGAGACCCGGTCGGGGCCCTTCTGAAGATAGATCAGACACTGTTCTTCGAAAGTCATCATCCCGCCGATGCCGCTGCCGATGATCACGCCGGTGCGCTCGGGGTCGGGAAACTTCCCTTCCAGCCCGGCCTGGGTGACCGCCTCCTGGGCGGCCGCCATGGCGAACTGGGAGAACAGGTCCATCCGCTTGGCTTCCTTGCGGTCCAGGCAGATCAGCGGATCGAACCCCTTCACCTCGCAGGCAAAGCGCACCTGGAGGCGGGCCGGGTCGAATTTGGTGATGGGGGCCGCGCCGGAAGTCCCGGCCAGCAGATGGGCCCAGGTGTCCTCGACGGTCAGGCCGACGGGCGTGACCAGCCCCAGGCCGGTGATGACCACCCGCCGCGCCATGCGTCTACTTCCCGAGCTTGTCCTGCAGGTACTTGAGCGCGTCGCCGACGGTGCGAAGCTTCTCGGCCTCTTCGTCCGGGATATCGATGTCGAATTCCTTCTCGAACGCCATGACCAGCTCGACGGTATCGAGCGAATCGGCGCCCAGGTCTTCCATGAAGCTGGCGGTCTCGGTGAGCTTCTCCCGCTCGACCCCGAGCTCCTCCACGATGATGTCTTTCACCTTCTCGACCATGTCGCTCATGCGTCCCTCAACGAAAGAGTGAGTCCTGGCTTGCTCAAATGACCATGCCGCCGTCGACGACCAGCACCTGCCCGGTGATGTAGGACGCCAGATCCGACGCCAGGAAAAGCACGACGCCCGCGATTTCCGCGGGCTCGCCGAGGCGCCCCAGCGCAATCTGCCCTAATAACGCGTCCCTCGCCTCCCCCGGCAAGGCGGCGGTCATGTCGGTGGCGATGAACCCCGGGGCGATGCAGTTGACCAGCACATTGCGGCTGGCGTACTCCCTGGCTACCGACTTGGTGAACCCGATCAGGCCCGCCTTGCTGGCGGCATAGTTGGCCTGGCCCTTGTTTCCGGTCAACCCGACCACGCTCGAGATGTTGATGATCCGCCCGGCCCGGCGCTTCATCATGCCCTTGAGGACCGCCCGGGTGGTGTGGAACGCGCCCTTGAGGTTGGCGTCCATCACCGCGTCCCAGTCCGCCCCGGACAGCCGGAGCAGGATGTTGTCCCGGGTCACTCCCGCGTTGTTGACCAGAATGGAGACCGGGCCCAGCGCCTGCTCGGCCGCGGCGACGGCGGCTTCCACCGCCGACTCCTGGGCTACGTCGCACCCGATGCCCGCCGCGCCCGCCCCGAGGGAGGCCGCGACCCGCTCCGCCGGCTCGGCCTGGCGCCCTATGATAGCGACCCGGGCTCCCGCGCCATGGAGCCGTTGCGCGATGGCCAGACCAATTCCCCGCGTGCTCCCGGTGACGAAGGCAACCTGTCCGTCGAGCGAGATGGCGGTCATGAGAGGAAGCGCTCCACGTCGGAGGCCGTGGCGAGCGAGCAGTAGCCCGCTTCGGGAAGGATCCGCTTGAGGAGGCCGCCCAACACGGTGCCGGGACCGATTTCCACGAATCGCGCCCCCGGAGCCAGGGTGGCGAGGGTCTCCACGCATTCCACCCATCGCACCGGCGCGGTGAGCTGGGCACCCAGCAGCCGTCGGGCTTCCCCGGCATGGCGCACCGGCTCGGCGGCGGCATTCGACACCACCGGAAACACCGGATCGCGGAAGTCGGTCTCGCGAAGCGCCCGGGCCAGGCCTTCCGCAGCGGGAGCCATGAGTGGGGAGTGGAACGCGCCGCTGACCTTGAGCGGGAGCACTCGCCGGGCGCCGGCCGCCTTGCAGGCCTCGCCCGCCCGCTCCACCGCGCCGGGATCGCCCGAGAGCACGGTCTGATCCGGGGCATTGAGATTCGCGGCCACGACAACCTCGTCGGCCGAGGAGGCCGCCGCGCAGGCCTGCTCCACCTCGCCGGTGGCCAGCCCCAGCACCGCCGCCATGGCGCCCTTCCGGACCGTGCCCGCCTGATGCATCAGCTCGCCGCGGCGGCGGACCAGCCGGGCACCGTCCACGACGCTGAGCGCTCCCGCGGCCACGTAGGCGGAGTATTCCCCCAGGCTGTGACCCGCCGCGCCGGCAACCGGATCGAGACGGTCCCCGACCAGGGAGAGTACGGCGGCGGAGTGCGCCAGGATCGCGGGCTGGGTGGTGTGGGTCTGCTGAAGAGCATCTTCCGGCCCCTCCCACATGATCCGGGAGAGCGGCGTGTCGAGCGCCTCGTCGATCGCCGCAAAGGTGTCCCGCGCCGTGGGGAACGCGTCGGCCAGGTCCTTTCCCATGCCGATCTTCTGCGCACCCTGCCCCGGAAAGAGCAGGAGGTTCACCATCGGATGACGGCGCTGCCCCAGGTGAATCCGGCGCCGAAAGTGACCATCAGCAGCAGCGAGCCGGGGCGAATCCGGCCTTCTTCTATGCCCTGGGCCAGGGCGAGCGGAATGGAGGCCGCCGAGGTGTTGCCGTAGCGGTCCACGTTGACCATCACCTTGCTCATCGGAATGCCGGAATGCTTCGCGGTGGATTCGATGATCCGCAGGTTGGCCTGATGGGGGACCAGCAGGTCGATATCTTCGGCCCGGACCCCGGCCTTGGCCAGCGCGTCGTCACAGGCCTTGGCCATCGCCAGCACCGCCGCCTTGAACACCTCGCGCCCGGCCATCCGGATATAGTGGGTCCGTTCCCGGACCACCTTTTCGCTGACCGGCTCGGTTGAGCCGCCGGCGGGGATGTAGAGCAGATCGGCCAGATTGCCGTCCGATCCCAGGATGATCGAGAGAATGCCCCGCCCGTCGCTGCCCGCCCTGGTGATCACCGATGCACCGGCGCCGTCGCCGAACAGCACGGCGGTGCTGCGATCGGTCATGTCGGTCACCGAGGAGAGCTTCTCGGCGCCGAGGCAGAGCACCGTTTTGGCTCGGCCCGAGGCGATCATCCCCTCGCCGACGGCCAGGGCAAAGATCCATCCCGGGCAGGCCGCCGCGATATCGAACGCCGCGGCGTTGGGCGCGACCAGCCGGGCCTGGAGATCGCAGGCCGTCGCAGGGAGCCGGCGGTCGGGGGAGATGGTGCCGAGGATGATGGCGTCGAGGTCCGCTGCGGTGACACCGGCCCCGGTCATCGCGGTGCGGGAGGCGGTCTCGCAGAGATCGGTGAGGGTCTCGGCCCCGGCGATGTAGCGCTGCCGAATCCCGGTGCGCTCCACGATCCATTGATCCGAGGTCTCGAGATACTTCTCGAATTCGGTGTTGGGCACCAGCCGGGCCGGCACCGCGGTGCCGAGGCCGGCGATGCGGGCAATGGGGGTGGCGCTCACGCCTGCTCCAGCGCTTCCCGCTCGGCGAATTCCGCCCCGATGTGGCGGGCCAGTCCCACCTCCACCGACTGCACCGCCACCCGGATGGCGTGCCGGATGGCGTTGGGGTTGGAGGAGCCGTGGCAGATGATGGAGACGCCCTTGACCCCGAGCAGGGGAGCGCCGCCGTACTGGGAGTAGTCCAGCATCCGGAAGGCGGAGCGGATCTCCTTCCGCTCCCACATGTCGGGCGCGCCTTCTTCGGCCAGATGCCGCACCAGGAACATCACCGATTCATAGAACTTGAGCACGATATTCCCGACGAAGCCGTCGCAGACCACCACGTCGAGCCGGCCGTGACGCGGGTGGCCGCCCAGGATATCGCGGCCCTCGAGGTTGCCGACGTAGTTGAGGCGGCGATCCTCGCGGAACAGGCGATGGGCCTCCTTGACGGTCGCGGTGCCCTTCTCCTCTTCCTCGCCCACGTTGAGGAGCCCCACCTTGGGCTTGGGCCGGCTCAGCACGTCGCGCATGTAGACGGTGCCCAGATGGCCGAACCCGACCAGCTCGCGGGCCGAGCAATCCACGTTGGCGCCGGCATCCAGCATCAGCACCGGACCGTCGACCGTGGGAAGCAGGGCGCCCACCGCGGCGCGTTCCACCCCGTCGAACAAGCCCAGCAGGACGGTGGAAGCGGCCAGGATCGCGCCGGTGTTGCCGGCGGAGATGAAGGCGTCGGATTTGCCCTGGGCGGCGAGGCTGGTGCCGACGACCAGGCTCGACTTCGGCTTGCGGCGTACCGCATGAAGCGGCTTCTCCGCCATGCCGATGACCTCGGGAGCGTCTACGACCTCGAGCCGGCTCCGGTCCAGATCGGGGTAGCGGGCCAGCTCGGTTTCCAGGGCGGGCGTCTGGCCGACCAGCTGCACCTGAAAGCCGGGAGGCAGCTCGCGCAGCGCGAGTGCCACACCCTCGACTTCGGTGCGGGGAGCCTGATCGCTCCCCATCGCGTCGAGCGCGACGCGGATCACGCTCAGCTGTCCTCGACCTCGAGTCGCTTCTTTCCGGCGTAGTACCCGCAGGAGCCGCAGACCCGGTGCGGAAGCCGGGCGGAGCCGCAGCGCGGGCAGGCCTGGGTCGGCATGCCGGCGCCGGTGTGGTTGCCGCGGCGCAGCCGCTTCCGGCGCTTCGACAGTTTTCTCTTGGGAACAGCCATGGCGTCCTCGAGTCTAGGCAGTGGGGGCGCATTCGCACGCCCCGCGATTCAGATCGGCCCCGCACCGGGGGCACAGCCCCCGGCAGTCTTCCCTGCACAGCGGATAGGCATCCACCGCCAGCACCAGCTCCTCGCGCACCGCAGGACGTACGTCCACATGAGTCAGGGGTTCGCTCAGCGGGTAGACGCTGGGATCCTCCTGCAGGTCGGGATCGGTCGAGAAGACCACCTCGACGGCCTCGGACACCGGGGTGATGAACTCCGCCAGACACCGGCGGCAGGTCGAGCGGACCTGGCCGTCGAGCC
>DATCXX010000117.1:0-3251 GCA_036565615.1 Gemmatimonadales bacterium
CAGGAGGCGCCCCGCATGCCGCCGTAGAAGGCGCCGAACAGGCCGGTCGGGCCGCCGCCGATGATGGTGATGTCGGTGAGGTTTGGCACCGGGAAAATATAGACGTGGTGCGAGGTGAGACGTGAGAGGTGAGACGGAAAGGCCTATGGTCACGTCTCACGTCTCACAGCTCACTCGCGCTATCTTTCGCCCATGCGGATCTATACGCGCACCGGCGATACGGGAGAAACCGGGCTCTTCGGCGGAGGCCGGGTGGCCAAGGATAACCCGCGGGTCGCGGCCTACGGCGATGTGGACGAGCTCAACTCCGCCCTGGGGGTGGTCCGCGCGGCCGAGCCGGCCGCACTCTTCGATCCCGAGCTCGAAGCGATCCAGCGCGATCTCTTCGTGATCGGCGGCCACCTGGCCACCCCGGACCCGGAGAAGGTGCGCGCCGCGCTGGAGCGGGCCAATCTCTCCTCGGCCCGGATCCAGGATTTCGAGACCGCCATCGACGCCGCCGAGGCCGAGTTGCCCCCGCTCCGGGCCTTTGTCCTGCCGGCGGGATCCGCCAAGGCCGCGGCGCTGCATCTCGCCCGCACGGTGTGCCGGCGAGCCGAGCGGAGCGTGGTGTCGCTGGCCCGCGAGCATCCGGTGCCCGAGCTCTTTCTGGTCTATCTCAACCGGCTCTCGGATTACCTCTTCACCCTGGCCCGGCTCGCCAATCTTCGCGACGGCCGCGGCGACGTGATCTGGTAAGCGTGGAACCGGTTGCCCGGATCACCCACACCCAGGGCAGTTATCCCGTGCTGGTCGAGCCGGGGCTGCTGCAGCGGCTCCCCGCCCTCGCGGCGGAGCTGCTCCCCAACCGCCGGCTGGTAGTCATCACCGACCGCACCGTCGCCCGCGCGGTCACCCATCCGCTCGAGGTTCCCACCCTGGTGGTCGCTCCCGGCGAAAGCTCGAAATCGAGGGCGAGGTGGAGCGCGCTCACCGACCGGATGCTCGATCTCGGCTACGCCCGGGACTCCGCGATCGTCGCGGTCGGGGGCGGGGTGATCGGGGACCTGGCCGGCTTCGTCGCGTCCACCTACCTCCGGGGAATCCCCTGGCTCTCGGTCCCGACCTCGCTGCTGGCGATGGTCGACGCGTCCATCGGGGGGAAGACCGGGGTCAACGCCCACCAGGGAAAGAACCTGGTGGGCGCCTTCCATCCGCCCGCGGCGGTGCTGGCCGATCCCGCGGTCCTCGCTACCCTGCACCCCGAGCACCTCGGCGCCGGGCTGGTGGAAGCCGTGAAGCACGGCGTGGTGGCCGACCCGGGTTATTTCGGCTGGCTGGACGAGCACGCCGAGGGGCTGCTGGCCCGCGATATCACGCTGCTCAGCGAGCTGGTCACCCGGAGCGTCGCGATCAAGGCGGAGGTGGTGGCGGAGGACGAGCGGGAGCACGGCCGGCGCGCCATTCTCAACGCCGGACATACGGTCGGCCACGCCATCGAGCGGGTCAGCGGATACACCGTGATCCACGGCAATGCGGTCGCGATCGGACTGGTGGTCGAGGCGTTGCTGGCTCACCGGCTCGGCCTGGCGGAGCGGGCTCTCGCACCGACCATTCGTCTCGCACTGGAGCGCTTCGATCGTCCGACGATGCTCGATCCGGCCTGGGACGACGAGTCGCTGATCGACGCGATGCGTCATGACAAGAAGACGGTGGCCGAATCGTTGCGCTTTTCCCTCCCGGTGAAGGTGGGGACGATGGCAGGCGCCGACAGCAATTGGACGGTCCCCGTTTCCATCGAAACGGTTCGTACCGTCCTTGCTACTGCGCGCTCCTCGGCAACGCTTTACTGAGTTTTCAACGCCGGAGGAGCCTTCCATTAAGCGGCTAATTCTTATCCCCGCAATTAGTTACGGAAATTCTACCACAGGAATGTTAACAACCTTAATGTGAACAAAGTGGAGGAAATCCGGAACAGCTTGAGTAGCATAGTTTTGTGATGTTGATACTGTCAAACGCTTGACCGTCAAAAAATCGTTCCCTAGATTCGTTCTGTCCGTCAGGCCCCCATTTCAAATCGCGACCCGCTTTCGCGGGTGAGTTTCGAGCGAGTTCGCAACCGCGGCATCGACCCCGTGAGAGGTGGCATGTCCCACGTCCGGCAGCGATCGACCCCCCGCACCCTGTCCAAGTCCGCACCCAACAATTCCTTCGACCAGTACCTGCTCGACATCCGCAAACTGCCGATGATCGGGGATCCCAAGGAGGAGATCCGGCTCGCCAAGCGCGCCCGCAAGGGCGACCAGGCCGCGACCGATCGTCTGGTGACCGCCAACCTCCGCTTCGTGATCTCCTATGTGAAGCGGTTCCAGGGGCACGGACTCGATCTCTCCGAGCTGGTGGCGATCGGGAACGAAGGGTTGCTCAAGGCGGTCCGCAAATTCGATCCCGCCCACGGCGTCAAGTTCATCAGCTATGCGGTCTGGTGGGTCCGGCAGTGCGTGCTCAAGGCGCTGGCCGAGCAGACCCGGACGGTGCGGATCCCGCTCAACCAGAATGCGGCGCTGATGAAGATGGCCAAGATCGAAAGCCTCCTCTCCCAGGAGCTGGGCCGGTCCCCCACCGACGCGGAGACCGCCCAGGTGCTGGACGAGCCGGTCGAAACCATCCGGCAGGCCCGGCTGGTCTCCACGGTCGAGGTGTCCCTGGATGCCCCGGTCGAGCGCCACGATTCCGGCGCCTCGACCTTTGGGGAGCGGGTGGCCGGCACCGGCACCGGCGACATCGAGGACCTGGTGGACACCGGGCTGCGCAAGGAGTTCCTCTCGGCGCTGTTCCGGCGCTACCTCACCCCACGGGAGCAGCGCATCCTCGCGCTCTACTACGGGCTCGAGGAAGGCAGCGAAGCGCTCACCCTGGAAGGCATCGGCGCGATGCTCGGGGTGACCCGGGAGCGAGTCCGCCAGATCCGGGAGCGGGCCTTCGAGAAGCTGCGGAATGCGCCGGAAGTCAAACATCTTCGTAATTTTCCTTCCGCTGCATAGGCAGCAGGCAACAGGCAGCAGGCAGCAGACAAGGCGGTTTCCGTTGCCTGTTGCCAGTTGCCTGTTGCCTCCATCCGGCCACGCTAGATTTGAGGGGTGAGCACCCAGCTGCCCCTGTTCCCTCTCAGACTCGTCCTCTTCCCCCACGCCCTTCTCCCGCTCCACATCTTCGAGCCCCGCTACCGTCAGCTCCTGGCCGACCTCACCGGTCTTCCCGCGGAGCGGCGG
>DATCXX010000150.1:0-5356 GCA_036565615.1 Gemmatimonadales bacterium
CTCGACCGCGCCCAGACGCACCGCCGGTTCGGGGTGCGCCACCAGGCGGTCGAGCGCGGGCACCGCGACCTGAAGATTGAGCCGGCGGCAAACCGCCACCGCGCCGGTGAGTCCGCCCGACGACGCGTTGTTGAGTATCCCGAGCAGCACGTCGCTGTTGACCGCCGCCAGCCGGTCCACCGAGGCCTCCAGGATCGCCCGGATGGCGGGACGCTTGAGCGCCGGAAGAAACGTGAGCATCGTCTCCAACCCCTCGGCGTGCAGCTCGCCCAGGACCTCGCCGACGTCCTCCTCTTCCGGGAGGGACCCGGCCTCCTCCAGTGATTGCAGCAGCTGGGAGAGAATGGTCGGCTCGCTGAGGCGCGCCTGGAAGGAGAGCAGATGGTCCCGCACCGCGGGGTCGAGCACCGTGACCCGCTGGGAGATGGTGCGGAACTCCCGGAGCAGCGCCGCCACGGTGCGGAACTCGCCCCGGGTCAGCAGGTTGGGAAACAGCCCGTCGACAATGCCGAGGACTTCTTCCCGGACGACGCTGGAGGGCTGCATCTCGAAGGTGTCGAGCAGCGCATCGAGCGCGGCCTTCCGCACGTCCCGGGTGTATTCCTCCTCGACCTGGCGCCGCAGGTTCGCGGTCTCGCTCTGCTCCAGGAAGTAGAGCGTGGAATCGAAGTCGTCCGGGTCCACTCCGGAAACCCGTTCCGCCGCGTCGGTCCGGATCTCCTCCTTGACGGCCTGCTGGGCCGCGGCATCCTGCTGCATCGCCAGGTCGACCGCCTGCGGGTCGAGGACCATCAGCGAATCGGTGATGATCTCGGCGAACTGATACTCGATGTGCTGGAAATCCTGTTCCCACAGCAGGGTCAGCAGGTCGTCGGCCGCGTCGCTGGCCAGCATCCGGGCCCGGCTCACCACCTGGAGGAAGCGCACCAGCTCGTCGTCCTCCACCCCGGGCCGGATGGTGAGGTGACGCATCCCGTCCTTGTAGAGCATCCAGGCGAAGCTGTCGTGCTTGCTGGGCTGGTGGTACACCACCTGGTCTTCCCAGGTGATGTCGGTCTCGACGATGGCCAGGATCAGCTGGGGGGTGGTGGACCAGATCGGCCGGAAGGCCTCCCGAATGGCCTGTTCCGACCGCTGGTAGACCGGATTGTTGGGGAGGTACATCTGGAACGCCCGGAGACCCTTCACAATGGTCCGTATCAGCTCCTCCACCTGCGTGGCAGGCAGCGCGAGTTCTGATCCGGATGGATTCGTCACGGGCGGACCTCAGCGTCGCGAAAAGGGCCGAGGATTGGGAAAGTCCGGTGCAAAATAGTCTGGGGCCATGGGTTAAGGCACTAGGGGCGAAGGTCGTGCCGCCTCTTGAACTTCGGGTATTGTTCGGTTAGCTTATGGTGTCCATTTGGGTGCTTCCCGCTCCTGACCTCCGCCAACGAGGACCCTCCGGCCATGCCGCTCACCAAGCGCCAGAAGGAAATCCTGAGCTTTCTGGAGGGACACATCCAGGCCCGGGGCTTCGCCCCCAGCTTCGAGGAAATTGCCGAGCATTTTTCCTTCCAATCCCTCGCGACGGTGCACGAGCACCTGACCAATCTGGAGCGGAAGGGGTACATCCGGCGCTCCTACAACGAGAGCCGGTCCATCGAGGTCCTGCCGCCCAAGGGGATGAGCGGTGCCACCGAGGTGCCCCTGCTCGGTGTAGTGGCGGCGGGCTTCCCGATCGAAGCGGTGCTCCATCAGGAAACCCTTCCGGTACCGGACGCCATGCTTCCGGCCCGGGGGCCCAACTACGCGCTCCGGGTCCGGGGCGACTCCATGATCGACGAACACATCGTGGATGGCGATTTCGTGGTGGTGCATGGCCGGCAGACCGCGGACAACGGGGAGATGGTCATCGCGCTGGTCAACGGCTCCGAGGCCACCGTGAAGAAGTTCTACCGCGAGCCCGGCGGCTGGGTGCGTCTCCAGCCCGCCAATCCCACCATGCAGCCGCTCCGGTTTCCGGAGAATGACATCATGATTCAGGGCGTGGTGGTTGGGGTGATCCGCAGGTACTAGGGAGCTAGGGAGCTAGGGAGCTAGGGAGCTAGGGAGCTAGGGAAACTGCCCCACCGCGGTTTCCCAGCCCCATGACTCCCTAACTCCCTAGCTCCCTAGCCCCTAGCTCCCTTTGAAGTACCCTCTCGCACGACTAAATTTCCATGCAATGGCGCGCACCTTTCTGGTCACGCTGCACTACGACGGCGGCGGGTTCGCCGGATGGCAGCGGCAGGCCGAGGGGCGCACGGTTCAGGCGGTGGTGGAAGCGGCGCTCGAACGACTGGCAGGGATCGCAGTCCGGGCCCACGCCGCGGGACGGACCGATGCGGGAGTGCACGCCGTCGGAATGGCGGTGAGCTGCATCATGCCGGAGCGGTGGACCACGACCGAGCTGCACCGGGCGCTCAACGCGCTGCTGCCGTCCGAGTGCTGGGCCGAGTCGGTGCGGGAGATGCGCCCCGGATTTCACGCGAGAACTTCCGCGACCGGGCGGCGTTACCGCTACCTCATCGGCACCGACCCGGCCGCCAGCTCGCCGTTCCGCCGGCGCTATGAATGGGCCCTCGGCCGGCCGCTCGATTGCGACGCCCTCGAGGCCGCTTCGGACGCGATTCTGGCCGAGCATGACTTCCACGCCTTCAGCGTCCGGAGCTCCCCCCGTGCCCACAAACGCTGTCGCATCCGCACCGCCCGGTGGTCGAAGCGGCCCGAGAACCAGGGTCTGCGCTTCGACGTCGCCGCCGACCGTTTCCTGCATCACATGGTCCGCATGCTGGTGGGCACCATGGTGGACATCGCCCTGGGGCGCCGCGCGTTGAGCGACATGGCCCGGCTGCTGGCCCTCGACCCCGGGCTCACCACCAGCCCCCCGGCTCCGGCGCGGGGACTCTACTTCGTGGCCGCGGAGTATCCCCCGGAGTGTTTCGCGTGAGCCGCGCCCGGCTGACCGGCATGGGACTCTGCGCCCTGCTGGCGGGCTGCAAGAGCGCCAACGACTCGCTGATTCCTCCCGCCAGCGCGCAGCGCGCCGCCGAGAACGCCGCGCTCGGCACCTCCCGGCGCACCGCCGTGGTAGACGCCGCCAGCCGGCTCTCCTCCGCCGTCGTCTCCATCACGGTTTCCTCGCGCCGCCGGGTCATCGAGCGGAGTCCCTGGGATTTCTTCTTCATTCCCCGCGAGACCGAGCAGCTGGTGCCCAGCTCCGGCACCGGATTCATCGTGAAATCGGACGGGGTGATCATCACCAACCAGCACGTGGTGGCCGGCGCCGAATCGATCACGGTGACCCTGCCCGATGGCACCGACCTCCCCGGGACGCTGGTCGGCGAAGATCCCACCACCGACATCGCGGTGGTCCGGGTCGACCGGCGCAATCTCGACGTGGTCGCCCTGGGCCGGAGCACCGATCTGATGATCGGCGAGTGGGTGGTGGCGCTGGGCAATCCCTACGCGTTTCTGCTGGGGAACAGCGAGCCGTCGGTAACCGCGGGTGTGGTGAGCGCCACCCATCGCAACATCCTGCCCAACGACGAGCAGCCCGGGCTCTACCTCGACATGATCCAGACCGACGCCGCCATCAATCCGGGCAATTCCGGCGGACCGCTGGCCAATGCGCTGGGAGAAGTCGTGGCGGTGAACTCGTCCATCTTCACCGGCGGCGGCGGCAGCAGCGGCTCCATCGGGCTGGGCTTCGCGATTCCGATCGAGCGCGCCATGCGGGTGGCGGACGAGATTCTCCGCACCGGCAGCGTGCAGCGGGCCTGGACCGGGCTCGAGGTCGCCGGCCCGAGCGCGATGCAGGACTGGAAGAGCCAGGGCGGGGTGACCGTGACCCGGGTGGCCGCGGAGGGTCCCGCCGCCCGGGGCGGCATCACCGAAGGCACCGTGCTGGTCGAAGCCAACGGGCGGCGGCTGCGCAACTATCTCGACTGGGAGGCG
Organism: Gemmatimonadales bacterium; assembly: GCA_036565615.1. Lineage (GTDB taxonomy): Bacteria > Gemmatimonadota > Gemmatimonadetes > Gemmatimonadales > GWC2-71-9 > JABFSM01. Next base: position 3,979 of record DATCXX010000150.1, read on the forward strand.
GTGAAGCTGGACCTCCACGTGGGCGACAAGGTCTCGGTCCGGATCAAGCGCGGCAGCGGCACCCAGACCCGCGAGTTCACCACCGGCGACCTGCCCACCAGCACCGCCACCAAGGTGACCGTGCTGCGGGGACTCGAAGTCGTGTCGGTGACCCCGGCCATCCAGGCCGAGCGTGGCCTCCGCGCCCCCCGGGGAGCCCTGATCGTGCAGGTGACCGACGAGGTGGCCCGCGGCACCGGGCTCCGGGAGGGCGACGTCATCCTCGCGATCAACCGCTCCCTGGTGACCAACGCGCAGCAGTTCGGCGAGCTGCTGGAGGCTTCCCGCGCCGACCAGGCCTTCCGGATCTATTTCGAGCGCGGCGGGCAGACCATCTTCACCGACCTGGTCTTCCGCCGGTGACCGACACCCGGTACCAGTCTCCGCTCGGTTCCCGCTACGCCTCGCCGGCCATGCAGCAGCTGTGGGGCGAGGCCCACCGGGTCGGACTCTGGCGCCGGCTCTGGCTCGCGCTGATGGAAGAAGAGCGCGCCCTCGGCATCGCCATTCCGGAGCGGGCGGTGGAGGAGCTGCGGGCTCACCTCGACGATGCCGACCTCGGCTCGGCGGCGCAGTACGAGCGGCGCTTCCGGCACGACGTGATGGCCCACGTGCATGCCCTGGGCGACCAGGCGCCTGCGGCCCGGCCCTACATCCATCTGGGCGCCACCAGCGCGTACGTCACCGACAATGCCGACCTGATGGTGATCCGGGACGGGCTGCGGCTCCTGCTGGGACGTCTCGCCGCGCTGCTGCGGGCGCTGGCCACCTTCGCCGCCCGTCACGCCGCCCTCCCCTGCCTGGCCTACACCCACTTCCAACCGGCCCAGCTCACCACCGTGGGCAAGCGCGCCACCCTGTGGGCCCAGGATTTCGGCTTCGACGCCGAGGAGCTCTGCCACCGGGTGGAGGGACTGGTCTTTCTCGGGTGCAAGGGCACCACCGGAACCCAGGCCTCCTTCCTCGAGTTGTTCCGGGGCGCCCACGAGAAGGTGCGGGAGCTGGACCGGCGGATCGCCGGGCGGATGGGCTTCGCGGGGCCGGTCCCGGTCTCGGGCCAGACCTATCCACGCAAGGTGGACAGCGTGGTGCTCGACGCGCTCTCCGGCCTGGCCCAGTCGGCGTCGAAGATGGCGGCCGACCTCCGTCTGCTCCAGCACGAGGGGGAGCTGCTCGAGCCGTTCGAGTCGGAGCAGATCGGCTCCAGCGCCATGGCGTACAAGCGCAACCCGATGCGGGCCGAGCGGATCACGGCCCTGGGACGGTTCCTGATGTCGCTCCAGCAGAACGCGGCCCAGACCGCGGCGACCCAGTGGCTGGAGCGGACCCTGGACGACAG
>DATCXX010000205.1:0-2164 GCA_036565615.1 Gemmatimonadales bacterium
CGCGCCTCGGCCGAACGGGCCCTGGACCTGGTGGCCCGCGCCGCGACCGCCGAGCAGGAGCTGAGCGGACTGGAATCACGGGTCCGGACCCTGCGGGAGCAGCTGGCCGGTCTGGGGTGGTCGGCGGAATCCTTCGAGGCCGTCCGCACCCGGACCCGGGAAGGCGAGCGGGCGGTGCAGCAGGCCGAGCTGGCCAAGGCCCGCGCCGCGGGCGAGCTCACCGGGGCGCTGGGACAGCGCGCCGAAGTGGCCCGGAAGCGCGAAGACCGGGAGCGGCGGGCCGTGGAAGTGGCCCGGCTTCAGGATGAGGTCCTGCTGCACCAGGAGCTGGACCGCGCCCTGGGCGACCTCCGCACCGATCTCAACAACACCCTGCGTCCCGACCTGTCCGATCTCGCCTCCGGCTTCCTGCGCGACCTGACCATGGGCCGCTACACCGACCTCGAGCTGGACGAGAGCTATTGCGCCACCGTGATCGAGGAGGGTGAAGCCAAGCCGGTGATTTCCGGGGGGGAAGAGGACGTGGCGAACCTGGCCCTGCGCCTGGCGATCAGCCAGATGATCGCGGAGCGGGCCGGCCAGCCGCTCTCGCTGCTGGTGCTGGACGAGATCTTCGGGTCGCTGGATGAGGAGCGCCGCAGCGCGGTGCTCGACCTGCTCCGGAATCTCGGCGACCGCTTCCCCCAGGTGATCCTCATCACCCACATCGAATCGGTGCGCGACGCCTTCGACCGGGTCATCCGGCTGAGCTACGACGTCGAAAAGCGGGTGACCCGCGCGGTCCCGGAGAGCCGTGACGCCGCGGCCTGAGCCCCTGCGGGCGCCGGAGCGGGCCGAGCCCTCGGACATCGAGCGGATCAACCGGATCTTCTCGGAAGCCTTCACCGACCGGTATCAGCGGGACGGACTGGCGGGGGTGCGGGTGCCACCGCTCAATCCCGCCATCTGGCGATTCGCGCTCGCCAGCGCCGGCGACGGCGCGCTGGTGTGGCGGGACGCCTCGAAGGGTCTGGTCGCCTTCAACATGGTGCACTGCTCGGGCACCGAGGGATGGATGGGTCCGCTGGCGGTGCGCCCCGACCGCCAGGGCGAAGGGGTCGGGCGCGCCATTGTGGAGGCGGGCATCGCGCGGCTCGCCGGCCTCGGGGCCCGGATCATCGGTCTCGAAACCATGCCTCGCACCATCGAGAACATCGGTTTCTATTCCGGACTCCGCTTTCGGCCCGGACACCTTACCGTGAGCATGGGTCGGGATCTGGCCGGGCCGGGCACCACGCCGGCGCTCCGGCTTTCCGATGCCGATCCGGCGCGGGGAACCCGGGAATGCCGGTCGCTCACCGAGGCGGTGGCCCAGGGCCGGGATTTCTCCCGGGAGATCGCGCTCACCCTGGAGCACCGGCTCGGGGACGTGACCCTGCTCGCCGAGCAGGAGAAAGTGATCGGCTTTGCGCTGTGGCACACCGCGCCCCTCGCCGAAGGCCGCAGCGCCGATGAGCTCCGGGTCCTCAAGCTGGTGGCCCGGGATCTTGCGGTGTTCCGGCGCCTGCTCGCCGCGCTCGAGTGTCACGCCTGGGAGGGCGGGGCGAGACGGATCACCCTTCGCTGTCAGACCGCCTTCCAGTCGGCCTACGGGGCGCTGGTGGATGCCGGGTACCGGGTCCACTGGACCGATCTGCGGATGACGCTGGAGGGGAAGGGCGAGGGGCCGCCGGGGGAGGCGGTCGTGTTTTCCAACTGGGAGATCTAGCGGGACTGCGTCAACGCAGTTCGTCTCTCTTCGCCCACCACCGGATGAAAAACACCGCCCCGGCGACCAGCAGAAGATGCACGATGCCGAGGCCCACCGGCCGGATGAAGGCCAGTATGACCCAGAGGACGAGGCTCGCCAGCGCGATGAGCAGATTGGCAGTCATGAACGCGTGCCTCGGCTGTTGACGCGGTTTGGCGGGCTCCCTATTATAGCGAGGTCGGTTGACGACTGGGAGACACGTCACTGAGCCAACAGGTCCGATAGAGGGCCCAGATACTGTTGCCGATGTCATGCCCCTCGGGGGAAGGCAGACGCGATGGCGAGGGCGCCGAACATTCTCTTCGGGCTTCAGGTACCCTCCCGGCCGCCAGCCGACACCTGGGCGCCGACCAGCGTGAGCCGGGTCGGCGCCCT
>DATCXX010000213.1:0-5401 GCA_036565615.1 Gemmatimonadales bacterium
GGCTCCTGCTGATCGGAGGGAGCCAGTCGCGAATCGACACCACCGGCGCGGCCCCGTTCGATGAATCCCGGGTGGATCGGCCGGCCCGCCTCGCGCACCAGCCGGGCGCGACACGCCGGCAACCCGGCCATGCCGCCGTCCAGTACGTGGTCGGGGCCGACGGGAGGGTGGAGCCGGAATCATTCCGGGTGCTGCTGGCGTCGGATCCGGCCCTGATCGCCGAGACGCGAGCGCTGGTCCTGGCGTCGCGCTTCGACGCGGCGGAGCGTCAGGGTGCCCGGGTCCGGCAGGTGGTACGACAGGTGATTCCGTGGGAGAGGCGGTAGGTTAGAGACATGGGTAGACAGGAACTGGCGCTGCTGATCCCGATCCTGGCCCTCGCCATCCCGGTGGCCGCGGTGATCCTCAACGGGATGCACAAGATGGCCAAGCTCCGCCTCGAGGAGGCCCGGCTCCGCATGGGCGCGGCCGGAGATCCGGCGGAGCTTCAGGTGCTCCGGAGCGAAGTGGACGCGATGCGCGGAGAGCTGAACGAGCTGCAGGAACGGGTTGATTTTGCCGAGCGGATGCTGGCGAATCCCGCCCGGCGGGGTGATGCACCATCCTCAACCGGAGGTGATTCATGATCTCCCTCGGAGCGCTGTGGCTTCCCATTCTCCTGTCCGCCGTCATCGTCTTTCTCGCCAGCTCGGTCATTCACATGGCTTCGCCCTGGCACAAGAGCGACTATCCCCGGATCCCGCGGGAAGACGAGGTGATGGCGGCGCTCCGCCCGCTCGCAATTCCGCCGGGAGATTACATGGTGCCCCGGGCCGCTTCGCGGGCCGAGATGCAGGCTCCCGAGTTCACCGAGAAGCTCCGGCAGGGCCCGGTCATGATCGTGACCGTGGTGCCCAGCGGCCCCTTTTCGATGGGCCGGAGCCTCGGGCTCTGGTTCCTCTACCTCATCGCCGTCGCGATTTTCGCGGCCTGCGTGGCGATCAAGTCGCTCGCAGCCGGCGCCGATTACGCCGCGGTCTTCAAGCTGGTGGGGGTGACGGCGTTCGGGGGATACGCGCTGGCGCTCTGGCAGATGTCCATCTGGTACCGTCGGGCCTGGAGCACCACCATCAAGGCCACCATCGACGGAGTGGTCTATGCCCTGCTCACCGCCGGGACCTTCGGCTGGCTCTGGCCCCGGTAGGATGATTCCACTGGAGTCCATTTGATGAAGTCGCGTTTCCGGCTGGTCATCCTGGCGGCGTCCCTGGCGTCCGGATGCGGCTCGACCCTGAGCCAGACCACCACATTCGAGTGCACCAGCCAGGCCCAGCCCCAACCGACCGACTGCGCTCTGGTGCAGGCGGTGGCGCGGGATCCGAGCGGCAACGCCATCCCGTTCCTCCCGGTCCGGGTGGACTCCGTGGTCTCCGGCATCGGGCAGATCTATCTCTCGTCATCCACCACCTCGGCGGCTGACGGAGGCTTCGTCCTCCTGGTGTTCCGGATCAACCGGTTTCAGCAGCCGACCACACCCGACACCGCCACGGTGTACATCAAGGGGTACGCCAATCCCAGCCCACCGGTCGGCACGGCGCCGGTCAGCCGGGCCGCGATGGTCATGCGGTTTTCTCCCCTGGGGGGTCTGGTGGAGCCCACCGTGGGAATCGTGGTGTTCCACCCGGTTCCGGCACCCTGACGCCGGTGCGATCGACTCACGGCATGATGCTGCTCGCGCTGGCCCTGGGTGCCTGCGGCGGAGATTCCGGTGCGCCGCCCCCGCCGGCATCCGGCGACAGCGCCACCACGGTGACCGCCACAGCGTCCCGTTTCGACGCCCCGGACGGCAGCTACGTGCTGGAGCTGCCGCTCAGATGGAGCGGACACTTCCGGGTGGATTCGCTCTCGACCTCGGAGCAGATGCGGGCCCGGCCCGGCGTCCTGGTCTTCAGTTACCTCCCCAGCGACTCCACCCAGCGCCCCCAGGCGCTGGCGGTCGTCGCGGTCTACGATTCGGCGGTCTGGGCGGCGGTGCGAGCCGAAGGCGGACCTCCTCCCGGCGATTCGGTGGTGGCCCGCGGCGGCAGGGTCTACGTGGTCGGCCTGCCCCAGTCCAATCCCTTTCCGGAGCGGAGCGCCGACGCGGTGCTGTTCGAGCTGCTGCAGCTCCGGCCCGCCGAGGTGGCTTCGCTGGTGCTTCCCCGCTGACCAGCTGACCGGGATGTCACTGTGGGGATCTCTCGCCTTCTGCTACCATCTCGCCAGCCGGATGGCCTACGTGGTGTGGGTGGGGCGGGCCCTGCATCAACAGGACCACGGCCGGCGGTTCACCCGGGATGCCGGGGCGGAGGCAGGGTTTCTGAGGTTCCGGCGCACCGCCAGCACGCTGATGAACAATGATGGTGTCAGCTTCGTGGTCCTGGTGCTGCTGACCCGGGATACCATGACCATCGACCTTCCCCGATGGATGGTGCTGGTGGGAGGAGGCCTCCTGGTGCTGGCCGGTGCCGGTATCAAGCTGTGGGCCGCGGCCAGTCTGGGGGGCAAGGCATACTACTGGTACAACTTCTTCGATCCCGAGGCTCCGCTGGCGCCGCGGTCCCCGGGTCCCTACCGGTTCATCCGGAATCCGATGTACACGCTGGGGTATCTGCAGACCTACGGGCTGGCCGTCATGTTCGGGTCCCTTCCCGCCCTGATCGCGAGCGGATTCGATCAAATCGCCGTGCTGATCTTCAATCACGTCGTGGAGCGGCCCCACTACGCCCGGCTGATCCGGCGGGCGCCTCCGGAGCCAGAGCGGTAGCATGGCCCGGCCCTCGGCGGAAAGTGCGGGGCTCTTGCTGTACCGCCGCGCCCCGGCCGGCCTGGAGCTGTTTCTGGCCCATCCCGGGGGACCCTTCTGGCAGCGGCGGGACGCGGGGGCGTGGACCATTCCGAAGGGCGCCGTCGAGGCGGGCGAAACGCTGCTGGCCGCGGCCTGCCGGGAATTTGAGGAAGAAACCGGCATCGTCCCGGTCGGGCCGTTTCTGCCCCTGGGATCGATCCGGCAGAAAGCGGGGAAGCTCATCCACGCCTGGGCCTGGGAAGGCGACGCCGATCCCTCGCGGATCCGAAGCATCACGATGGAGACCGAATGGCCGCGCGGATCGGGTCGCCGGATCTCGTTTCCCGAAGTGGATCGGTGCGGCTGGTTCGGCCCCGCCGCGGCCCGCACCCGGCTCAATCCCGCCCAGGCCGAGCTGGTGGATCGCCTGGAGTCCGCCCTGGGGGCGTGATAGGTTCGGAGGACGCTCACTTCGCAACCGTCACCGGCGAGAGGACGTCGCCGTTGGGAAGGAGTACCTCATGGACCGCAAGGCCGAAGCACGCTGGGAAGGCGATCTGAAAGGCGGACGGGGCAACATCAAGCTGGGAAGCGGCGCCTTCGAGGGCAGCTATTCCTTCGGGACCCGTTTCGAAGCCGCGCCGGGAACCAACCCGGAGGAGCTGCTCGGCGCGGCGCACGCGGGGTGCTTCTCGATGGCCCTCTCCCTCTTCCTGAGCAACGCGGGGCACCCGCCGACCCGGATCGAAACCACCGCGACCGTCCACCTCAACAAAGTGGGCGAGGGATTCTCCATTACCGGGATCGACCTGGTGACCCGGGGCACGGTGCCCGGATTGTCGGCGGCCGATTTCCAGCGGATGGCGGAGGAAGCCAAGACCAACTGCATCGTGTCGCGGGCGCTCTCGGTGCCGATGACGCTCAGCGCGACGCTGGCTTGAGGGTATCCACCAGCTCGGCGCGGAAACGGCGGGCCTTGTCGGGCTGGCGGAGCGAGTCGTAGGCCAGGGCGAGGTCGGTGCGCGCGGCCTTGAGGAAGCTCACCCCGGGGTTGGTCTGCTTAATCAGGATCTGGTAGCCGGCGTAGCTCTCCGCGGCGGCGTCGGCGTAGCGCCGCTGCCGGAGCAACGCGCGTCCCAGCTTGATCCGGGTGATCCCCACGTTCACGTGGTCGTCCGCCAGCCTGCCCTTGTAACGCTCCAGCACTTCGCGGTAGAGTGACTCCGCCCGGACGTACTGCTCCCGCTTGACATAGACGCTGGCCAGATTGGACAGCGCGATCCCGATCAGGTAGTGCTTGTTGTCGTAAGCCTTCTTGTAGATCTCCGCCATGCGGCCCCACGCGGCTTCCGCCTCGTCCAGACGGTCCTGCTGAAATGCCACGCTGCCCAGCTCGTTGAGGGTCGAGGCCACCACCGGGTTGTCGGGGCCGAACACCCGTTCCCGGATCAGGAGCGCTCTGCGCAGCAGGCTGTCCCCGTCGGCGAACTTGTCCTGAAAGATCAGCGCCCGGCCCAGCATGGTCAGGGCGTGGGCGGTCTCGGGATGGTCGGATCCGAAGAACGACTCGAACACCGCGAGCCCCTGCCGGTCGAACCGCTCCGCCTCGGTGTAGTTGCCCCGGTCGAACTGCGAGGCGCCCAGGTCGAGGAGCACCGAGGCGACCTGGGGATGCCGCTCGCCGTAGAGGCGGCGGTAGATGCCGAGGATGCGATGGTTGAGCGAGTCCGCGATCTCGTAATGCCCGGCATAGAAGTGATCACCGGCCAGCACCGCCAGGCTGGCCGCGAGCTCGGGGGTGATCGAGTCGCCCGGCACGGTGTACAGCCGCACCGCTTCCTCGCCCACCCGGATGGCCTCGTCATAGCTGCCCCGGGCCTGAAGGACCTGCCCCAACGCCAGCGTGGCTTCGGCCACGGCGGGATGCCCGGCCGGCAGCGCTCCGCTGCTTTCCTGAAGCGCCTTCCGGACGATGGCTTCGGCGTCTTCGTACCGGGCCTGCTCGATCCGGAGCAGACCGAGCGCCACCTGCGACCCGGTCACCTCCGGGCTTCCCGCCGGAAAGAGCGCCCGGCGCCGGTCGAACGCGGCCTGGAGCAGGGTATCGGCGCGGGCCAGATTGCCGAGCTGCTGGTAGATGCTTCCCAGCGTCTGGTAGAGCTCGGCCTGTATGACCGGCTCGCCGTCCAGGCTTCTCGCTTCCTGCACGCCCCGATCCACCAGCGACACCACCCGCAGGCTGTCCGCCGGACCCACCTCGCGCTCACCGCCCTGGAACAGACTCATGGTGAAGCGCTGAATTCGCTGGGTGCGGGCCGCTTCGGCGACCGCCGCGTTCCGGGCCCTGGTGAGCCGGACGGTGTAGAACACCACCAGGCCGATCACGCCGGCTGCCACGGTCGCCGCCACGAACACCGGGCCCCGGTTCCGGCGGACGAATTTTCCGACCCGGTAGCCCAGGGTATCGGGCTGCGCCTCCAGCGGCTCCCCCGCGAGGTAATGGTCGATGTCCCGGATCAGCGCGTCCACGGTGCGGTAGCGGCGCTCCGGATCCTTGTGCATCGCGGTGAGGCAGAGCACGTCGAGATCGGCCCA
>DATCXX010000218.1:0-4319 GCA_036565615.1 Gemmatimonadales bacterium
ATTTCGAGGGGGTGATCTCGCTCCGTGACACGGTGGTCACCGAGGTATTCGCGCCCAACGTCGTGGGCATCCTGGAGGGCTCCGATCCGGTGCTCAAGAGCGAATACCTGGTCTACTCGGCCCACATGGACCACGTGGGCACCGCGGGGCAGCCGGGGGCCGGATGCCGCGCGGTGGGCGGGGACAGCATCTGCAACGGCGCCGATGACGACGCGTCGGGCACCGCGGGGGTGCTGGAGCTGGCGGAGGCCTTCGCGCAGCGGGGAGCCCGGCCGAAGCGCTCGGTGGTGTTCCTGACGGTGAGCGGGGAGGAGCACGGGCTCTGGGGCAGCGAGTGGTTCGTCAACCACCCGCCGGTGCCGCTCCCCCAGATCGTGGCGAACCTCAACGCCGACATGATCGGCCGCAACTGGAGCGATACCATCGTGGCGATCGGCAAGGAGCACTCCGATCTCGGCACCACCCTCAACCGGGTCAACCGGGCCCATCCCGAGCTCGGGATGAACGCCATCGACGACCGCTGGCCGGAGCAGAACTTCTACGCCCGATCGGACCACTACAACTTCGCCCGCAAGGGGGTGCCGATCCTGTTCTTCTTCAACGGGGTCCACGCCGAGTACCACCGCCCCGGCGATTCGGTGGAAAAGATCGACGCGGAAAAGGAAGCCCGGATCGTGAAGCTGCTGTTCTTCCTGGGGCAGGACGTGGCCAATGCGGCCAAACGGCCGGAGTGGATGCCGATGAGCTACAAATCCATTGTTACACCGTGATTCTCTGCTCAACGGCGTGAACGGTCAACGGTCAACGGTCAACGGAACTGCCGCCATGACTGAATCGTCTCTGACCGAGTTCCGAGCCTTCCGCGAACGGATGAACGACCTCATCCTGAACGCGGGGAACCTCACCATCAACCGGTTCTTCGCCCTCGACAGCCGGGCCTACGAGGCGGGCGCGCTGGGGGTCAAAACCAAGGAGATGCTGGGCCTGGTCTCCTCGCTGGTGCTCCGCTGCGACGACTGCATCACCTACCACGTGGTCCGCTGCCGCGAGGAAGGGGTCAGCGACGAAGAGATGCTGGAAGTGTTCGCGGTGGGTTTGGTGGTGGGTGGGAGCATCGTGATCCCCCACCTGCGGCGGGCCATGGCGAGACTGGAGGAGCTGCGGGAGAAGTGAGAGGTGAGAGGTGAGAGGTAACTTCCGTCTCACCTCTCACCTCTCACCTCTCACGTCTCACCCACCGTTGACTGTTGACCGTTGACTGTGGACCGGTTCATCGCCACCCACACCCCCGCCAGCACCAGGGTGACCCCCAGATACTGCAGCCCCGTCGGCACCTCATCCAGGGTGATCCAGGCCACCAGCATCGCCATCAGCGGGGTCAGGCAGTTGTACAGCGCGGTCCGGCCGCTGCCGATGCCCTGCACCGCCCGGTTGTACAGCGGGTAGGAGAGCACCAGCGCGAACAGGGTGGCGTACCCCACCGCGCCCCAGGTCTTGAGCGTCACCGCGCTCCAGTCCTCCCGGAGCAGCGCGGGGGCGCCCAGGAGGAGGAGGCCCGCGGCGCCGGCGGCGATGGTGATGGAGGTGATCTGGAGCGGATCCACGCCCCTGCCTACCCGCCGCACGCCCACGGTGTAACAGGCCCAGCAGAGGGTGGCAAACAGCACCAGCAGGTCCCCCCCCAGGCTGGCCGAGCTCCAGCTCACCCCCTTGGCGCTGACCACCAGGGCGACGCCGGCGGACCCCAGGATCACCCCGAGCCAGACCGCCGGCGTGGCGCGCTCGATCCCCAGGACGGTGCCGAGCAGCGCCACGAGCACCGGCAGGAAGGCGACGATCATCGCGCTGTTGGTGGCCGTGGTGACCTGGAGTCCGGTCATGAAGGCGACCTGGTAGACGGTGTTGCCCACGATGCCCAGCCCGATCAGGCCCGCGAGGGTGCGCCGGGGCAGCGGAGCCCAGGACCCCATCCGCCGGGTCGCCGCGTAGAGCAGGCCGCTCGCCAGGGTGAACCGGAAGGCGCTGAACGCGAGGGGGGAAAGCTGGAGGAGGGCAAACTTGCTGACCGCGAAGTTCCCTCCCCAGACAAGGGAAACGATCAGCATGCCGAGGTCGTGGGAAGAGAACCGGCGAGGGGAGGCGGTGGGCACGCGGCAAGATAATTGGGCGGCATGGTGAGGACGGGAGGGCGGCAGACCGCGGAGCTCACCTACCGTCCAGCCGTCCAGCCGTCCAGCCGTCTATATTTACTCATGCCGCAGTCACACATCCGTAACTTCTGTATCGTCGCCCACATCGACCACGGCAAGTCCACCCTCGCCGACCGGCTGATCGAGACCACCGGCACCCTCGACAAGCGGCAGATGCGGGAGCAGGTCCTCGACACCATGGACCTGGAGCGGGAGCGCGGGATCACCATCAAGCTCAATGCGGTGCGGATGCAGTACACCGCGAAGGACGGCACCTCCTACGAGCTCAATCTGATCGATACCCCGGGCCACGTGGACTTCACCTACGAGGTGTCCCGCTCCCTGGCCGCCTGCGAGGGCGCGATTCTCGTGGTAGACGCCTCCCAGGGGGTCCAGGCCCAGACCCTGTCCAACCTCTTCCTGGCGATGGATGCCGGGCTCGAGATCATCCCGGTACTCAACAAGATCGACCTCCCCGGGGCCGAACCGGAGAAGCGGGCCCGGGAAGTGATGGATCTGATCGGGGCGCGCCGGGAGGAGATCCTGGCCGTGTCGGCCAAGGAGGGCATCGGGGTACCGGAGCTGCTCGAGGCCATCGTGGCCCGGATCCCGGCGCCCCGGGGCAAGCCCGACGCCCCGCTCCGCGCCCTGGTCTTCGATTGCCATTTCGACCGCTATCGCGGCGCGGTACCCAGCGTCCGGGTGGTGGATGGCGAGGTCCGCAAGGGCATGGAGATCCGCTTCGGCTCCCATCCCGAGGATGCCTACCACGTGGACGAGGTCGGCATCCTCCAGCTCGGCCAGCGGGAGTGCGAGGCGCTGTCCGCCGGCGAGGTGGGCTACCTGGTGGCGAACCTGCGGGGCGTCCGCGACGCCCGGGCCGGCGATACCATTCTCGACGACAGCCGCCCCGCCACCGAGCTGCTCCCCGGCTACCGCGACGTCAAGCCGATGGTGTTCGCGGGGATTTACCCGACCACCACCGATCAGTACGAGTCGCTGCGGGACGCGCTGGAGCGGCTCCAGCTCAACGACGCCTCGCTGCACTACGAACCGGAGACCTCCACCGCGCTGGGATTCGGGTTCCGCTGCGGCTTTCTCGGCCTGCTCCACATGGAGATCGTGCAGGAGCGGCTGGAGCGGGAGTTCGATCTCGACCTCATCACCACCGTGCCTACGGTGGAGTACCACGTCTACAAGACCGACGGGATCATGGAGATCGTGGAGAATCCCTCCCACCTCCCCGACCCCGCCGCGATCGACCGGATCGAGGAGCCCTACGTCAAGGCGCGGATCATGGCCCCGGCCGACTACATCGGCGGGATCATGAAGCTGGGCCAGGACCGGCGCGGGGTCTACCACGGAATGCACTACCTCGACACCGAGCGGGTGGAGTTCCACTGGGAGTTCCCCCTGGGCGAGATCGTGCTCGACTTCTACGACCGGCTCAAGTCGCTCTCCCGCGGCTACGCATCGCTCGACTACGAGCTGGGCGGCTACCGGGCGAGCGAGCTGGTCAAGCTGGACATGCTGATCAACAACGAACAGATTGACGCCTTCAGCGTCATTATCCATCGCGACAAGGCCTACGAGTGGGGCCGCAAGGTGGCGGAAAAGCTCAAGGAGCTGATTCCCCGGCAGCTGTTCCAGGTGATCGTGCAGGCGGCCATCGGCCAGAAGATCATCGCCCGGGAAACCATCTCCGCGCTCCGCAAGGACGTGCTGGCCAAGTGCTACGGCGGTGACGTCACCCGGAAGCGCAAGCTTCTGGAGAAGCAGAAGGAAGGCAAGAAGCGGATGAAGCAGGTCGGTGCCGTCGAGATACCGCAGGAAGCGTTTCTGGCAGTGTTGCAGGTGGACTAGCCGGTGAGAGGTGAGCGGTGAGCGGTGAGAGGGACCAGCCGAACGGCGAAACCCTCGTCATCCAGACCGCCTTTCTCGGTGACGTCGTCCTCACCACCGGCCTGCTGACCGCGCTCGCCGGGCGATTCGGGCCGGTGGACGTGGTGACGACCCGGGCGGCGGCGGCCCTGCTGGAAACCCACCCCGCGGTGCGACGGGTGCTGGTATACGACAAGCGGGGCGCCGACCGGGGCATCGGCGGGCTGGTGCGGACGGCGGGGGCCCTGC
>DATCXX010000225.1:0-2044 GCA_036565615.1 Gemmatimonadales bacterium
CGCCGCGCCGCGGGAGCGGCTGATCGCGGCACTGCACCAGCCCGGCGGTCAGCCGATTCCCGGCGACAACGGGATTCCGGGCGGTTTCGACAGCGCCACCGCGGTCCTCGAGGTGGACGGGAGAGACGCGAGAGCGGGCTACTACGAGGTGATAGCGGTGGCGCCATCCGGCGCCGCCCTCACCGCTGCCATCGCAGTGGATCATGCTCCCTACGCGCTGACGGCGTCGTCGTCGGGTGATTCCCTCACTACGACGGTCCGGTCACTGGCCGATTCCGCAGTGACGAGCCGGCTCAGGGCCGGTATCCTCGGGGGTGAGCGCAGGCTGGCGATCGGCGGAGCCGGCGGTCCCGACGTCATCACCCCGGTGCTGATCCCGTCCTGGGTCCGGCGGATCGTGATCGACCTCGCGATGGACCCCGGCCAGTGGCCCCGGTTTACCGATTTCGGATTCACCCTCCTCGACGGGGACGGACGAATTATGGGGAAGGAGCCGGTGAACTATCCCTCCGCCCGGCTCGCGATCGAGCTTCCGGTGGTGAACGCGGACCGGGCCGCCCGCCTGGTGCTCTCCCCCGCCTTTGCCGATCCGGGAAGCCGCGAGGGGTGGACCACCCGGATCTCGATCCGGTTCGAATCGGACCGGGCGATGAACCTGGGCGCTCCCGAGGGCATCGAGGTCAACCTCGGGCCGGGGGAATCGCGCATCCTGAAGTCCAGGGTCGGCCCGCTTCCCTGGAAGCTTCCCGAGGGCTACGCGCCGCTCGGGCTCTTTCTGCTGGAGAGCGGGGGCGTGCTCTGGTCCTGGGAACGCGCGCTGGGAAATCCCGCTTCGCGCTGATCGGGTTACCCCGCGGGAGCAGGGGGTGCGCAGGTTCCCGGGATGTCGGTGTTGCCCCTCCTTCAGCATCATTTCGGCTACCGCGAGCTTCGCCCGCTGCAGGCCCGGGTCATCGCGGCACTGGAGGAGGGCAGGGACGTCCTGGCGGTGCTGCCCACCGGCGCCGGCAAGTCCATCTGCTTCCAGATCCCCGCGTTGCTCCGCTCCACCCCGACCCTCGTGGTCTCGCCGCTCATCTCGCTGATGCAGGATCAGGTCGCGGCCGCCCGGGCTCGGGGACTTCCCGCGGCTGCGCTCAACAGCTCGCTGAACCCCGACGCCCAGCGGGAGGTGCTCGACCGGGTGGCAGCAGGAGAAGACCGGCTGGTGTATACCTCTCCCGAACGCCTAACCCGGCTCGCGGCCGAGCTCACCCGGCGCGGCATCCGTCCGGGGCTGCTCGCGATTGACGAGGCGCACTGCATCAGCGAATGGGGATCAGACTTTCGCCCGGCCTACCGTTCGCTCCGGCGAACCAGGGCCGCGCTGGGGTGGCCCCAGGCCATCGCCCTCACCGGAAGCGCAACCCCTGGAGTGCGCCGGGAGCTGTCCCGCGCGATCGGGCTGGGCGGAGCACGGGGCCAGAGCACCATCCTGGGCTCCTTCGACCGCCGCAATCTCTGGTTCGGAGTGGCGCGGGTGACCAGCGAGCGCGAACGGCTCGAGGCCCTGATCGAAGCGCTCCGCTGGCAGCAGGCGCTCGCCATCGTGTACGCCCCGACCCGAAACCTGGTGGAGGCGCTGACCCGGCTCCTGCGCGAAGCCGGCTTCCAGGCCGCGGCCTATCACGCCGGGCTCGGCAGCAAGGTCCGGCGTGAAGTCCTGGAGCGGTTTCTCACCGACCGGCTCGGCGTGGTCGTGGCCACCTGCGCCTTCGGCATGGGTATCGACAAGCCGAACGTTCGACTGGTCGTCCACTGGGCGCCACCGCCAACTCCTGAGGCCTACTATCAGGAGGCAGGGCGAGCCGGCCGAGACGGCGAGTTCGCCAGATGCGTGCTGCTTTGGCGAGACGGCGACACCGCGCTGCATCGACGGCAACTGGACGTCACCTTCCCCCCGCACGATCTGCTCGAGAAAATCTGGCGCAAGCCCGGTGGCTCGACCGGAGTGCCGGCCAACGTTCTGGAGTCGGCCGGGAGACTCCGGCGTGAGCTGCGCCCC
>DATCXX010000251.1:0-3077 GCA_036565615.1 Gemmatimonadales bacterium
CCCAGCACGTCGGCGCGGGGCGGGGCATCGGGCGTGGCCGCCCGCCGCGCGATCGCGGCCGGCGACTCGATCGCCTCCGGGTGATAGACCGGGCAGCCCTCCACCAGACGCTCCCCGGGAATCGCGGCCACCGTCACGCCGCCGTGGACCACCCGGAAGATGCCGTCGTCGGTGACCTTGCCGATCGGGGTGGCGTCGAGCTCCCACTTCGCGCACACCGCGCGGATCGCCTCGACCCGTTCGGGAAGCGCCACCACCAGCATGCGCTCCTGGGATTCGGAGAGCATGATCTCGTAGGGGGTCATGCCCGGCTCGCGGGTCGGCACCAGCCCGGTGTCGAGCTCCACGCCCACGCCGCCGCGCGCCGCCATCTCGGCCGAGGAGCTGGTGAGCCCGGCCGCGCCCATGTCCTGGATGGCCACCGTGAGGCCGGCGTCGATCAGCTCGAGGGTGGCTTCCAGCAGCAGCTTCTCGGTGAACGGATCGCCCACCTGAACCTGGGGCCGGCGCGCTTCGCTCTTGGCCGACAGCTCCTCCGACGCGAAGCTGGCGCCATGGATGCCATCCCGCCCGGTGCGGGAGCCCATCGCGAGCAGGATGTTGCCCACGCCGTGGGCCCGGGCCCGCATCAGGTCCTTCTCCCGCAGGATCCCCACGCACATGGCGTTGACCAGCGGATTCCCGCTGTAGCCCGGGGCGAAGGCCACCTCGCCTCCCAGCGTGGGCACCCCGACGCAATTGCCGTAGTCGCCCACCCCCTTCACGATCCCGGCGAAGAGATAGCGGTTGCGGGGCTCGTCCAGCGGTCCCAGCCGGAGCGAGTTGAGCAGGGCCACCGGGCGGGCCCCCATCGTGAACACGTCGCGCAGAATCCCGCCCACGCCGGTGGCCGCGCCCTGGTAGGGCTCCACCGCGCTGGGGTGATTGTGGGATTCGATCTTGAAGGCGACCGCCCACCCATCGGGGAGCCGCAGGACGCCGGCGTTCTCCCCCGGTCCCTGGACCACCTGCGGTCCGGTGACCGGGAACGTCTTGAGCACCGGTCTGGTGTGCTTGTAGGAGCAGTGCTCCGACCAGAGCGCGGAGAAAATGCCCAGCTCGGTCAGCGTCGGAGTGCGACCCAGGATCGCCAGGATCTCGGCGTACTCGCGCGGGTTGAGGTTGTGCTCCCGCACCACCTCGGGCGTGACCGGCCGCTCCCCGGCGAAAGGGAGCGCCTCGGGCGCGGCCATGGCGTGGGTCACGATCTGCCGCGACCCCGCTTGAGGGTGGACCAGAGATCGCCCATCGCGCGGCCCAGCATTCCGGTGTCCTCGCTCTTCATCAGCAGCTCGATCTCCCCGCCGTCCAGCCAGATCCCGTGGCACTCGGCGCAGCGGTCGATCTGGACCCCGTGGAAGGCCTCGGAGTGGAGATCGGAGCCGTCCTTGGGGCATTTCATGTAATGCGACTTGCGTTCCGCGGCGGTCTGCGCCGACTTCTCCCGGGCCCGGAGTTTGGCCAGCCGCTCGGCCTCTTCCCGGGCGAAGTATTCGTCTTCGTTCCTGCTCGGCTTGTCGGTGCTCATCGGCCGCTCGGCTCCGCAATCAGGTGGTGAATCAGTGAGGTGAAGACCCGGTGCCCGGCGTCGCTGCCCAGCACGGCCTCGGCCAGCCGCTCCGGGTGGGGCATCATGCCGACGACGTTGCCCTCCCGGTTGCATACCGCGGCGATCGCCCGGGCCGAGCCGTTGGGATTCGACGGGAAATCGCCGCCCCCGGCGTCATGGTATCGCAGCACGACCTGCCCCGCTGATTCGAGGCGGTCGAGCTCGGCCTCGGACGCGGTGAACCGGCCCTCGCCGTGTCCGACCGGAATGCGGATCACCTCTCCCGGCCGGTACTCGGCGGTGAAGGGCGTGGTGGTGCGCTCGATCCGCACATCCACCGGTCGGGAGAGGTAGCGCAGCCCGACGTTCCGGGTCAGCGCGCCGGGGAGGAGCCCGGCTTCGCAGAGAATCTGGAAGCCGTTGCAGATCCCGAGCACCGGCCCACCCGTCGCGGCGTGGGCCCGGATCGCGTCCATCACCGGGCTCATCCGGGCGATCGCGCCGCTCCGGAGATAGTCGCCGTAGCTGAATCCGCCGGGGAGAATCACGGCGTCGGCGCCCTGGAGCGCGGTGTCGCGATGCCACACGTAGAAGGCCTCGCCGCCGGCCCGCTCCACCGCGCGGCACGCCTCCGGCTCGCAGTTGCTGCCGGGAAAGCGGACCACCGCCACCCTCGTCATGGCGGCCCTCCCGATTCGACCGCGATCTCGAAATCTTCGGTCACCGGATTGGCGAGCAGCTTCTCGCACATGGCCCGCACACTCGCCTCGGCCGCGGCGGCGCTCGGCGCGGCGACATCGAGCGCGATCGCCTTGCCCACGTGGACATTGCTGGCCTCGGGGAAATGGAGCGCCGAGAGGGCATGCTCGACCGCCTGGCCCTGGGGGTCGAGCAGGCCGGCGCGGGGCAGAATCCGGACGTGTACCCGCCAGGTCATTCGTCGGCTCCGCGGTCAATGAGAATCAGCGCCATGTGGCGCAACACGCCGAAACTGGCGTAGGCGATGAAGAAGGGGAACAGGATGGACGAGGGATACAGGATCGAGCCCACCACGATCGCGAGCAGGAAGGCGAGGGCGGCGATCCCCCGCGGAGTCCGGATGCTCACCGGGGCGCCCCGGGGATACATCACCTTGCTCACCATCAGCACCGACAGGAGGAGGAGCAGGACCACCAGGCCCTGGTGCTCGAGATCGAGGTGCGCCACCGAGAGCCGGTACCATTTGGTCTGGCTGAAGGCGTAGTAGGTGGCCAGGGTCATGCCGGCGGCGGGCGAGGGCAGCCCGGTGAACCACCCAGGGGTGGGCTTCCCGTGGGAGAGCACGTTGAACCGCGCCAGCCGGAGCGCCACGGCCACCACGTAGAGGAAGCAGACGATCCAGCCGTAGCGCCCCGCGGTGGAGAACTCGAGGAAGTAGATCAGCAGCGCCGGCGCCACGCCGAAGGAGATCACGTCCACCAGCGAGTCGAGCTCGGCGCCGAAGCGGCTG
>DATCXX010000268.1:0-3367 GCA_036565615.1 Gemmatimonadales bacterium
GCTGCATCCGGCCATTGCGTTGGCGCTGGGCCCCCGGAGCGATCTCTTCGTCGGTCCGGTCGTCCAGTACTCCAGCACCGACAGCATTCCGGACCGCTTCATCTCGGAGAATCGACCCTACGGCTTCGGCGACTTCGGCCAGGCCGGCCTTAGGCTCGGGCTGTACAGCGACGGGCGCAACCGGTCGCGGGATGCGACCAAGGGCATCCTGATCGATGCAACCGCCACCCTGTACCCGGCGCTCTGGGACGTGAACAGCACCTTCGGCGTGCTCTCCGCAACCAGCGGGGTCTACATTACATTGCCTGTCCCGGTGCACCCCATCCTGGCGCTGCGCGCCGGAGCCAAGAAGGTGTTCGGTGAGTTTCCCTTCCATGAGGCGGCCTTCATCGGAGGGCGGGGATCGGTCCGCCGGCTGGACCGGGAGCGCTATGGCGGAGACGCCGCGCTGCACGGCACCGCCGAGCTCCAGATTCCGGTGGCGCAGTTCGGCTTTGTGCTTCCGCTCGATGTCGGCATCTTCGGATACGCCGACGCCGGCCGGGTGTACCTGGACGGCGAATCTCCCGGGGGCTGGCACCGGGGAGCCGGGGTGGGCTTCTGGGTTGGGGTCCTGAATCCTGCCACGGCCATCAGTCTCGAATTCGGAGACCAGCGCGGGCGCACCGGACTGCGGATTCGAACCGGGCTGAGCTTCTAAGTGTCCTCACCTTCCGCTCGCGGGCTGCTGCATTGCGATTGTCTGCTTTCGCATCGCGATTCGTGCTCCTACTGCTCGCGCTGGCCTGCCGCGCGCCGGTCCGGTCTACCCCGCCTCCCGCCGACGCGCCGCCCGAGCTGGTGGCGCTGAGCGGGGCGTCCATTCTGATTGGCGCCGGCGACATCGCGCGGTGCAACTCGCCCGCGGACGAAGCCACCGCGGCGATTGTCGACAGCGTGCTCAAGGCCGACAGCGCCGCCAAGGTGGAGGACGCCGTCTTTACCCTGGGCGACAACGCCTACCCCGACGGCTCGGCGCGGGACTTCTCGCTCTGTTTCACGCCCTCCTGGGGCGACACCGCCAAACGGATCATCTCCCGGATCCGCCCTTCCCCCGGAAACCACGAGCACGAGACCGAGGAGGCCGCTCCCTACTACAAGTACTTCGGTGACCGGGCCGGCTCTCCCCGGAAGGGCTATTACAGCTACGACCTGGGCGAATGGCACGTCGTCGTGCTGAACAGCGAGATCGTGGTCAACCGGGTCTTCAGCGCCAAGGAGCAGGCCGATCAGGAGGAATGGCTGCGGGAGGACCTCAAGGGGAGCAGCAAGAAGTGCACGGTGGCTTACTTCCACCATCCCCGCTACAGCTCGGGATGGCATGGAGGAGACACCCGGCTCACCGGGCTCTGGCGGGTGCTCTACGAGGGCGGCGCCGACCTGGTCCTGGTCGGGCACGATCACCACTACGAGCGGTTCCAGCCGCTCACCCCCCTGGGAACGGTGGACACCACCGCGGGCATCGTCCAGATCCTGGCCGGCACCGGCGGCGGGGGGCTCCGGAACCTGCGCGCTACCATCGCCCCGTTCAGCGCCTTCCGGCTCCAGGGCTACTACGGCGTGGTCAAGCTGACCCTGGGCAAGGAGGAGTGGCGCTCCGCCTTCATCGACACCAACGGGACGGTGTGGGATCCCTCGGGGGGGAAGTGTCACTGATGACGGAGGCAAGGAGGCAAAGAGGCAAGGTGAACCGTCGGGCCACCTTGCCACCTTGCCACCTTGCCACCTTGCCTCCCGTGTGCACCTGAGGCCTCTCGCACCGTCACCCCCCTAGCGTGACCACACACCGAACGAGGCGAGCATGAGCAAGTTGCTGCGCGGCATTGCCGCGGGATGGGGCGCGAAGAAGCTGGGCGGCGGATGCTTCACCACCATCCTGATCTTTCTGCTGCTCTGGTGGCTGCTCGGAAACTTCGACATCTTCAAATAGGCGAGTCCTCGCCGGCGCAACTAGATTCTCCCCGCCCCCGTAGGGGGTGGGGATGCTTGTTTTTGGCCCCAGGAGCTTCCAGGGAGCGGGCATGACGACTGCAGCACAGGGAATCGCGGCGCGGGGCAATGCCGAGGCGCTGCTGGCCGCGGTGGCCGCACTTCGCGCCGAGGTCGGCAAGCGGATCGTCGGGCAGGGGGAGATCGTGGATGAGGTGCTGATCACCCTGCTGGCCGGCGGACACGCCCTCCTGATCGGGGTGCCGGGCCTGGCCAAGACCCTGCTGATCCGCACCGTCGCCGAGGCCATGCACCTGGATTTCCGCCGGATCCAGTTCACCCCCGACCTGGTCCCCAGCGACATCACCGGCACCGAGCTGCTGGAGGAGGACGCCGCCACCGGTCACCGCACCTTCCGGTTCGTGCGCGGCCCGATCTTCGGCAACATCATTCTGGCCGACGAGATCAACCGGGCCCCGCCCCGGACCCAGGCCGCGCTGCTCGAAGCGATGCAGGAGCACCGGGTCACCGCCGCGGGCGAGACCATGAAGCTGCCGCAGCCGTTCTTCGTGCTTGCCACCCAGAACCCGATCGAGCAGGAGGGTACTTATCCCCTGCCCGAGGCCCAGCTCGACCGGTTCCTGCTCGCCATCCGGATCACCTACCCGGGTCTCGAGGACGAGATCTCGATTCTCCGCGCCACCACCGGGCGGGAGAGCGCCGGCCCCGAGAGCGTGGTGGGCGCGGCCCAGGTGCTGGCACTCCAGGGCATGGTGCGCGATGTCATGGTCTCCGAGCCGCTGCTGCGCTACGTGGCCGAGCTGGTGCGTGCCACCCGTCCCGGCGAAGAGCATCTCCCCGCGAGAATCAGGAAATACGTGCGCTGGGGGGCCGGTCCCCGGGCCGGTCAGGCGCTGGTACTGGGCGCCAAGGCGTGGGCCCTGCTGCATGGCCGGGTGGCGGTGAGTCCCGCCGACGTGCGCCGGGTGGCGCTTCCGGTGCTCCGGCACCGGATCCTTCCCAACTTCGCCGCGGAAGCCGAGGGCATCTCGGCCGAAGATCTGGTGGCCGATGTGCTCGCCGAGGTGCATCCGCCCCAGAGCGACATCAGGATCTGACGGTGCGCGAGCTCACCAGCGGCGCCCTGCTCGATGCGCTGCGGGGAGCGCACTGGCCCGCCCGCCGAATGAGCCGGGGCGCATTCCAGGGGGGACACCGCTCCCGCCGGGTGGGCGCGTCGCCCGAATTCATGGAGTACCGCCCCTACCAGCAGGGCGACGATCCCTCCCGGATCGACTGGAAGCTGTTCGGCCGGACCGAGCGGGTCGCGGTCCGGCTCTCCCATGACGACTCGAGTCTCCGCACCATGGTGCTGCTGGACGCCAGCGGCTCGATGGCG
>DATCXX010000275.1:0-8720 GCA_036565615.1 Gemmatimonadales bacterium
CTGCTCCCCGCCACCGACAGCGGCGTGGTCACGGGACTCGCGCCCGAAGTGGGCCGGGCCCCGACCTTCGAGCATTTCAAGCAGGATGCCGAGCGCTCGTTCCTGCTGTCCAAGCTGCGGGAGCACGGCTGGAACGTGGCCGAGACCGCGCGGACGCTGGACATGCCGCGCTCCAACCTGTACAAGAAGATCGAGAAGTATCAGCTCACCCGGGAGGACTCGTGACCGGCCCGCCGCGGGACTGGGACAAGGAGATGGCGGAGATAGACAAGCTCATCGCCAAGACCCCTCCCTCAGCGCCAAGTGGTCAGGGGTCAGGGGTCAGGGGCGCGCCGGCCGCGCTTCCTGCGCCCCAGCGGGCCGCGGCTCCTCCGGTGGCTCGCGGCGGGCGCGAGGCATTGATCACCTGGGTCAAGGTCCTGCTGGGCGTGGGCGTCGCGGCCGCGGTGGGGCTGGCGTGGCCTTATGCGCACGTCTGCGGGGTGCCGCTGTACGGCTATCTCGCGGCCGCCGCCGGCGTGGTGCTGGTCGGACTGTGGGGGATGGTTGCGAGCTGGAAGAGCCGGATGTCGCTGGCCCACACCCTGGCACTCCTCGCCACGCTTGCAGGGGCGGTGCTGGCCGGCAAGGTTCTGCTCGATCGTACCGATTACCCGAAGCAACCCGCGGCATGGTCTTGCGGCCCCTGACCCCTGACCCCTGACCCCTGACCACTGACCACTGACCACTGACCACCGAGAAGATGCCATCGACGTTCAGGAATTTCGTAGCCGGCCGCTGGGTCCGTCCCTCCACCGGCCGCTACTTCGAGAACCGCAACCCCGCCAACACCCGGGACCTGATCGGGCGGTTCCCCGAGTCGGGTGTGGAAGACGTCAATGCCGCGGTGCAGTCGGCCACCGAAGGGTTCCGGAAATGGTCCCGGGTGCCCGCGCCGGCGCGAGGCGATGTCCTCAAGCGGGTGGGCGATCTGCTGACCGAGCGAAAGGAAGCCATCGCCCGGGCCATGACCCGGGAGATGGGCAAGGTGCTGCCGGAGACCCGGGGCGACGTACAGGAGGGCATCGACACCGCCTACTACGCCGCCTCCGAGGGCCGGCGGCTGTTCGGCCACACCGTGCCGAGCGAGCTCCGCAGCAAGTGGGCGATGAGCTACCGGCGTCCTATCGGGGTGGCGGGGCTCATCACCCCGTTCAATTTCCCCCTCGCCATTCCCACCTGGAAGATGTTTCCCGCGCTGGTCTGCGGGAACAGCGTGGTGATCAAGCCCTCGGAGGACGTGCCTCACACGGTGCACCTGCTGGTGGAGATCCTGCTCGAGGCCGGTCTTCCTCCCGAGGTGATCCAGCTGGTGCACGGCGGGGGCGACGCCGGGCGCGCCCTGGTCGAGCACCCCGGCGTGCCGGTCATTTCCTTCACCGGCTCGACCGCGACCGGCTCCGCCATCGGCGAAGCCTGCGGACGCACCCACAAGCGGCTCTCGCTCGAGATGGGCGGCAAGAACGCCATGATCGTGATGGACGACGCCGACCTCGACCTGGCGTTGGAAGGAGTGCTCTGGGGCGCCTTCGGCACCACCGGGCAACGCTGTACCGCCACCAGCCGTCTCATCCTCCACCGCCGGGTGCACGACCGCTTCCTCCGCCGGCTGGAGGAGGCCACCGACCGGCTGGCGCTGGGCAACGGGCGGCAGGAGGATACCGACGTAGGGCCGCTGATCCACGAAGCGGCGCGGGACAAGGTGGAGCGTTACCTCGACATCGCGCGGGAGGAAGGCCTCGAAGTGGTCACCGGGGGGCGGCGGCCCCGGAGCCCCAAGCTCCGCAGCGGGTGGTTCTACCGTCCCACCATCGTGGCCGGCGCCAGGCCCAAGAGCCGGCTGGCCCAGGAGGAGATCTTCGGCCCGGTGCTCACCGTCATCCGGGTGGGCAGCTTCGACGAGGCGGTCCGGGTCAACAACGGGGTGCCCTACGGCCTCTCCAGCTCCCTGTACACGAGGGACACCAACCTGGCCTTCCGGGCCATGCAGGAGCTGGACAACGGGATCACCTACATCAACGCGCCCACCATCGGGGCGGAGGCGCATCTGCCGTTCGGGGGCGTGAAGCAGACCGGCAACGGCCATCGCGAGGGAGGCTGGGAGGTTTACGAATTCTATTCCGAGACCAAAGTGTGCTACGTTGACTACAGCGGCACGCTGCAGCGGGCGCAGATTGATAACTATGATTGACTCCTGCGCAATCGGGGTTATTGGTTAGGGGGCAGTGGTCAGTGATCAGGGGTCAGTGGACAGCAATCTCGTTGGAATTCTCTGTAACCTGAGCCCTGACCCCGACCCTGACCACTGACCACTGACCACTGATCACAGCACCACCGAGGGTCGCATACCCGCCATGAAACCACTGCAGGTCGGGTCCTCCTCGAAGAGCGGTTCCGCGTCAACCGACGAGGGCTCGCTGGACCAGTACCTGCGTGAAATCAGCAAGTATCCCCTGATCCCCCAGGATGAAGAGGTCCGGCTGGCCCAGCGGATCCGGCTCGGGGAAGAGGAAGCGCTGGACAAGCTGGTCCGCAGCAATCTCCGCTTCGTGGTCTCGGTCGCCAAGAAATACCAGAACCAGGGCGTTTCGCTCTCCGATCTCATCAATGAGGGGAACCTGGGTCTGATCCGGGCCGCCCATAAATTCGACGAGACCAAGGGGATCAAATTCATCTCCTACGCCGTGTGGTGGATCCGGCAGGCGATCCTCCAGGCGCTGGCCGAGCAGAGCCGGATCGTTCGGGTGCCGCTCAACCGGGCCGGGACGCTGCACCGGATCACCCGGCGGTCGGCCTCGCTGCTCCAGGAGCTGGGCCGGGAGCCCACCCCCGCGGAGATCGCCGAGGGGATGGACATCGACATGGAGGAGGTGCAGAAGACCCTCTCCATCTCCCAGAACCATCTCTCGCTCGATGCCCCGATGAGCCCGGGCGAGGACAACCGGCTGCTCGACTATCTCCCCGACAACCAGAACCCCGGTCCCGATGCCGAAACCTTCGAGCACGCCCTCAATCAGTGCATCGAAGAGGTCCTCAAGGGGCTGAAGGAGCGGGAGGCCAAGATCCTGCGGCTGTATTTCGGTCTCGACAGCCCGGAGCCGATGACCCTGGAGGAAATCGGGGCGTTGCTGGGGATCACCCGGGAACGGGTCCGGCAGATCAAGGAAAAGGCCCTGTCCCGGCTCCGCCATGTGAGCCGGTCCAAAGCCCTCGAATCCTTTCTCTCCTGAGCATGGCCGGCAATTCCTCCTTCGACGTCTCGACCGGCGCCGACCTCCAGGAAGTCGACAACGCGGTGAACCAGGCGGTCAAGGAGATCGCCCAGCGTTACGACTTCAAGGGCACCCACGTCACCATCGAGTTCGATCGCACCAAGGCGGTCATCCGGATTTCGGCCGACGACGAGTTCCGGATGAAGCAGGTGCTCGAGGTGGTTCAGGCCAAGTGCGCCAAGCGGGGGGTGCCGCTCAAGAACCTCAAGACCGGCGATCTGATCCCGGGGGCGGGAACCTCGGTACGCGCCGAGATCACCCTGACCCAGGGAATCCCGCAGGAGACCGCCAAGAAAATCCAGAAGGCCATCAAGGAAGCCGGCTTCAAGAAGGTCCAGGCCTCGATTCAGGGCGACGAGCTCCGGGTGTCCAGCCCCTCGAAGGACGAGCTCCAGGCGGTCATCGCCTTTCTCAAGGGCCAGGATTTCGAGCTGGAGCTCAAGTTCGGCAACTATCGTGGCTGACGGCGCCGGGCGCCGGTGGACTGCCGCCCTGCTGATTGCCGCCGCCTGTGCCCGCCCCGAGATCGCTCCCGTCACACCCGATGTCATTGTTCCCGAGATTCGCATCGCATTGCCCGCCGGTGGGCAGTGGGTGACCCTTGGAGGCGCCGGCAGCCTCCGGGTTTCCACTCCCGACGGCAGCACCTCCTTCACCATCGCAGCCGGCTCGACCATCCGGGTGAGCGCGGGACCCGGCGGCCTCAGCATCTCACTCGAGGAGCCGCCGGTCGCTTCCCTGACGGTGGCACCGGCCGATTCGGGAATGCCGGTCCGGATCAACGACCGCGAGTACCGGGGATCGCTGGTGCTCTCCCCGGGGGCCCGCGGCGTCACCGCGGTCAACGTGGTGGGGGTGGAGGACTATCTGCGCGGGGTGGTGGGCGCCGAGATGGGGCGGCGGACCGAGCCGGACCTGGCGGCGCTCCGGGCCCAGGCGGTGGTCTCCCGCACCCTCGCGCTCAAGAGTCTGGGACGGTGGCGGACCCGCGGCTACGACCTCCTCGCCACGGTGGCGGACCAGGCCTATGCGGGGATCGGCTTCGAGAGCCCGCTGTCCGATCAGGCGGTTCAAGAGACCACCGGCAAAGTGCTCACCTTCGAGGGCGGTCTCATCGACATCTTCTTCCATTCGACTTGCGGGGGCCGGACCGCGCCCGGCCCCGAGGTCTTCGTCTACGCCTCGCGGCCCTACCTCCGGTCGATTGCCGATGTGGATCCGGGCGGACGGGCCTGGTGCGCGATCTCTCCCCGATACCAGTGGCGGGAGAGCTGGTCGGGCGAAGCGTTGGCCCAGGCCCTCCGCGCCACCCTGCCCGCTGCCGGGGGTGATCCCACCCTGGCCAACGACCTTCGCGATATCCGGGTGCTGGACCGTACCGGCACCGGCCGGGTGGCACGGATGGAGCTGGTAGGGAGGGGAAGCTCCCTCACCGTGACCGGCCCCACGGCCCGGTTACTGCTCCGAACCCGGGATGGCGCGATCCTCAGGAGCGCCAACTTCACCCTCCAGGTAACCCGGGAAGGCACCCGGATCGTGGAGCTCACCGCGACCGGATCCGGGGCGGGTCACGGGGTCGGGATGTGCCAATGGGGGGCGATGGGTCGCGCCCGGGCGGGGTTCTCGTACGAGGACATCCTGTCGGCTTATTTTCCGGGCACCGCGCTGGTCCGCACTTACTAGCAGAGGATTCTGCAATGAGCGATCCCATCCGCATCGGGCTCATCGGTGCCGGCGCCGTCGTGCAGGTCGCCCATCTTCCCGTCCTCAAGCGGCTCAAGAACGTCCAGCTGGCCGCGATCTGCGACACCGACCTGCCCAAGGCACGCGCGCTGGCGACCCGCTTCGGGATTCCCGACGTCTTCGACGACATCGAGGACCTGCTGGAACACCAGCAGGTGGACGCCCTGCTGATCGCCACTCCCAACCACCTGCACGAGTCCCACATCATGGCCGCGCTCGCCGCCGGCGCCCACGTGCTGGTGGAGAAGCCGCTCGCGCTGGGACCCGTCGCGGCGCAGAAGATCGCCAAGGCCACCGAGAAGCGGGAGCGGGTGGTGATGGTGGGAATGACCCACCGCTACCGGCCGGACGCCCAGGCGGTCCGCAGCTTCGTGCAGAGCGGCGAGCTGGGGGAGATCGACAGCATCCGGTCCAGCTGGCACGTTGCCCGTCCTGCCCGGGTCGGGCTGGGCTGGCGCCAGCGCAAGGATGAAGCGGGGGGAGGCGCCATGCTCGACCTGGGCCTCACCATGCTCGATCTCTGTTTCTGGCTGGCCGGCAACCCCTCTCCGGAGCGGGTCAGCGCCTCGCTGGTGCGAACCAAGGGCGAGCGCGCGGTGGAGCTGTCCGGGAGCGCCTACGTGATCTGCGAGAACGGCGCCTCGATTTTCGTGGATGTGACCTGGCGACACATCGGGGAAGGCGAGCGCTTCGGGGTCGGGCTCCGGGGCTCCAAGGGCACCGCCGGAATCAATCCGCTGCATGTCTGGAAGGAGCTCAACGGGATCTCCCAGGACGTCTCTCCCTCCGGGGGCCTGTCCCGGGAGAGCTCCTTCTCGGCCTCCTTCCGAGCCCAGTGGGCCCATTTCCTCGCGGCGATCGCCGGGGAAGCGGACGTGCCCAGCCTGACCGAGCACATCACCCTGCTCCGGGTGATGGAGGCGATCTACAAGTCCGACGCCGACGGACGCGACGTGGTGTTGTGAGTCTCCTCGTTCTGGCCAGCCTCGTGGCTGGGATCGCGGGGAGCGGAGAGCGGATAGCGGAAAAAACCGAAGCCGCCTCCGCAACGCAGTCCCCGCTTCCCGCTCCCCGCTCTCCGCCTCCCGCACCAGGCTCCGAGCTGACCGTCACCCTGCTCACTTACGAAACCGGGGGGCTGGTCTTCGAGCGCTTCGGACACAATGCCATCTGGATCCGCGACAGCGCCAAAGGCACCGACCGGCACTACGACTACGGCCGGTTCGACTTCGACCAGAAGAATTTCTACCTGCGATTTGCCCAGGGAAAGATGTGGTATTCCATGGGGGAGGATTCGCTCCCCGAGAAATACATCCAGTTCTACGCCTCGGAGGGGAGAACGATCCGGGCCCAGGAGCTCGATCTCACGCCCGCGCAGCGCAGGGAGCTTCGGGACTTCCTGGAGTGGAACATCCGGCCGGAGAACGCCGGCTACGCCTACGACTATTACCTGGACAATTGCTCCACCCGGATTCGGGATGCGCTGGACCGGGTGCTGGGCGGCGCCATCCGCCGCTACGCGGAGCAGCCCTCCGGGTTCACCTGGCGGGACGAGACCCGGCGGCTGGACGAGCACAACCCCTTCCTCTACAGCGGGCTCATGCTGGCGCTGGGCCAGCCGGTGGACGAGGAGATGTCCCGCTGGGAGCAGATGTTTCTCCCGATCCGGCTCTCCGAGCATCTCGACAGCGTGCGGGTGGCCGGCCCCGACGGCACCCTCCGGCCGGTGGTCAGGTCATTTCAGGTGCTTTCCGAAGGGGGGCGCTGGCCGGTCCCGGCCCGGCCGTCGAACTGGACCTGGCGCTACCTGGCGGTGGGCGTGGTGCTGGGGGGCTTGCTGATGTGGCTGGGAGGTGTCAGCCGCGGGCTCTTCCTCGCTCTCGGGACGCTCTGGGCGCTGCTGGCGGGGATCGCGGGCCTGGTGGTCACCTGGCTCTCCCTCCTGAGCGGACACCGGGCCGCGCATCAGAACGAGAACATCCTGCTCTTCAACCTGCTCGCCCTGGCGCTCGCCGTGCTGCTGCCAGTCGCCATTCGCCGGGGTGGCCGCACCCTCAAAACCGCGCGCCGCCTGGCGCTCGTGGTGGCGGCGCTGGCGGCGCTGGGTCTCCTGCTCAAGCTGCTTCCTGCCTTCAATCAGAGCAATCTCGAGCTGATTGCCCTGGCCCTCCCAATACACCTCGGGCTATGGCTCGGGCTCAGGACCCGCGAGCCTTCCTGAGTCCCTCATTCGCCTCGGCGTAGTTCGGAAACACCGCCAGGGCCTTCTGGTAGTACTCGATCGCCTTGGGCTTGTCGCCCCGGTCCTCGTAGAGAAGCGCCCGGCTGAAATGGGCCAGCGCCTCGGTGGGCACGCCGGAACGCTGCGCCGCGCTGGCAGGAAGGGGCGGCAGCTTGGTATCGGTCATGATGGACCGGGCCACCGATTCGATCATCCGGAACATGTCGCGCCGGTCGTGCAGCTTGGGATCGCTCCGCACCACCTTCATGATCTCGCCGGTTTCCACGTCGATGATCCGCGCGTCCACCCGGAAATCGCCGTAGAGATCGATGAACGAGCCGGTGATCATGTAGCGCGCCCCCACCAGCTTGCCCACCTTGGCCGCGGTGGCGGCATCGACCCGCTCGGCCACGCCGAGGCCCTGCTCGTCCAGGAGACGCTGGGTCTGCTCCCGGTCGACCAGACGGGCCCCGGGGTTCCGCGCCAGCTCGTAAATCAGCGTCGCGGCGATTCCCTTCCGGAGGGCGTCGAAGTCCTCCTTGTCCTTGCCGTAGCTGCCGCCGTTCTCGAACGGCAGCACCGCGATCCCGGGCCGGGAATCCTGCGCGGCCAGAGGAAGGGCCAGCGCGGCAAGCGCCACGCCGAGCAGGGAGATCCTGCGAGCACCGATGGTCATTGCAACCTCCTCAAATGTCGAGCGCCAGCCCTTCGGCCGCCGCCACTACCACGAGCGCCGCACCGGCGCGCTGCACCCGGTGGCGAACGTCCGCCAGAATCCGGTCCACTTCGTCGTCCCGGTGCTCCGGGGCGTGGTGGAACAGTACCAGCTTCCGCACGCCCGCCGCGATCGCGAGATCCGCAGCCTGCGACGCGCTCGAATGGCCCCACCCGGTTCGTTCCGGGATCTCGTGATCGCCATAGGTCGCGTCGTGAATCAGCACATCACCGTTTCGCAAGAACCCTACCAGCTGGGCCTGCCACTCCGGCATCCCGGTCCACTCGCCTAACTCATTGTCGGTCAAATAGTTGACCGACGGCCCCCCGCCCAGCGGGGAGATGGCGTATCCCAGCGTCCTACCGGGATGACGTAGTGGCGTTACCCGTATCCTGAAGTAGTCGGTATTGAACTCGCCTGCCGTGATCTCGGTCACGTTGAGCCGCTCCGCGATGGACGCATAATGCGCCGGCCAGAAGGGAGGAGTCATCAGCCGGGTCAGAGTCTCGTGCAGCGAGATCGATCCCGGAGCCGGACCGAAGATGCGAACCCGGGCCGCGCGATCGTGAATCGGCGCGAAGAAGGGAAGGCCCTGGATGTGGTCGATGTGGGCGTGGGAGATCAGCAGGTCCACCGCACCGCCGTGCTGCCCGGCCGCCAGCGCCTCGCCCAGACGGCGAATCCCGGTTCCCGCGTCCAGCACCAGCAGGCCGGCGCCATCCTCCACGCT
>DATCXX010000289.1:0-6335 GCA_036565615.1 Gemmatimonadales bacterium
CTGCTCCACGAGGGGTCGCTGCGCGCCGCGGGGTCTGTGAGGCCAGCGGGATGTTGACCGTGGAGAGGGCCGCCGCGACGGCGGCACCGAACCAGCAGGCTCGAGACATGGGGTCATCCGTGGGAAGCGCGAGGTTCCAGAGATGATAGCGTACTCACCCGACTTGAAGCAAAGCCCGGCCTGCTGCCTGTTGCCTGTTGCCGGTTCCCGTGCACTAGATTGTCTGTCTGGAGAACCCCCGCCATGACAGACGTGCTGCGCATGCTTCAGGAAGGGCTGGCCGATCGCTACACGGTCGAGCGGGAGCTCGGCCGGGGCGGGATGGCCGCCGTCTTCCTGGCCCGGGACCTCCGCCACGACCGGCTGGTCGCCCTCAAGGTGCTGCATCCCGAGCTGGCGATGAGCATCGGGACCGACCGGTTTGCCCGGGAGATCCGCTTCGCCGCCCGGCTCCAGCACCCCCACATCCTCCCGGTGCACGATTCAGGCGACCTGCCCGGCACCGGGGGGCGGCCGACCCTCCTCTGGTTCAGCATGCCGTACGTGGACGGGGAGTCGCTCCGGGAGCGGCTCAACCGGGAGCGACAGCTGCCCCTGACCGAGGCGATCCGGATCACCCGGCAGGTGGCCGACGCCCTCGAGTACGCCCATCGCCAGGGACTGATCCACCGCGACATCAAGCCCGAAAACATCCTCCTCTCCGGGGGCCACGCCCTGGTGGCCGACTTCGGGGTGGCGCGGGCGCTGACTGCCGGAACGGGGGAGCACGCCGCACTGACCGGGACCGGGCTTGCCATCGGCACCCCCGCCTACATGAGCCCGGAGCAGGCCACCGGAGAGCAGTCCATCGATCATCGCTCCGATCTCTACGCCCTCGGCTGTGTGTGCTACGAGATGCTGGCGGGGGAGCCGCCTTACGGCGGGGCCACCGCCCAGGTGGTCCTGGCGCGGGTCCTCACCGAGCAGCCCCGCCCCCTTCGCTCCATCCGGCCGGGGGTGCCGCCGGTGGTGGAGCAGATCGTCTCGACCGCGATCGCCCGCTCGCCGGCCGACCGGTACGCCACGGTGTCGGACTTTTCCCGGGAGCTGGAGGCCGCAGCCGCTCAGATCGCCACCCCGGGATCGGGAACTATCGTCCCCCCTTCCCCGGTCCGCCGCCGCCGGGTGCCGCTCTTTGCCATGCTCGGCCTCGGATTTCTGCTCGGCATCGGGGTGCTCTTCGCCTGGCGTCAGGGCCAGTCCGCGTCGGCCGAAGATGGACCGATCCTGCTCGCGGTGCTCCCCTTCGAGAACATGGGTGATTCGGGCGACGCCTATTTCGCCGACGGGATCACCGACGAGGTCCGCGGCAAGCTGTCGAGCCTCCCAGATTTTCAGGTGATCGCCCGGGCCAGCTCGGCGCAGTATCGCGGCAATACCAAGCCGCTTCAGGAGGTGGCCCGGGAGTTGGGGGTCCGTTACCTCCTCACCGGGACGGTGCGCTGGATCAAGTCGGGAACCCAGCAAGGAGTCCAGGTTCGGCCGGAGCTGGTCGAGATCGTGGAGAGCGGTGCCACCGTGGGGCGATGGGAGCGTGGCTTCGATGCCGCGCTCGACGACATTTTCAAGGTCCAGACCGACATCGCGGGACAGGTGGTCGCGGCGCTCAAGGGGGAGCTGGCCTCCAACGCCATGCCCAAGGCCATGACCGACGCGCCCACCGAAAACGTCGCCGCGTACGACGAGTTCCTCCGGGGAGAGCAGCGCTACTTCGGCTCCAGCGGTTCGCCGTCGCTCCGCCAGGCGTCGGACCACTACGAGGCCGCGGTGACCCTCGATTCGGCATTCGCCCGGGCCTGGAGCCGGCTCGGAATGGTGCGAGCCTCGATGTACCTCAACAGCACCTCCAGTCTGGCGACGGCGGAAGCCGCCCGGAGCGCTTCGGAGCGGGCCCTTCGGCTGGCTCCCGAGCTTCCCGAAGCGCACCTGGCGCTGGGTAATTATTACAGCCTGGTGCGGGCCGACTTCTCCAAGGCGGTCGAGACCTATACCAGGGGGCTCACCCTGGCGCCGGCCCACGCGGAGCTGCTCGGGGCGCTGGGCCTGGCCGAGCAGGGGCTCGGGAAAGTGGACGACGCGCTGGCGCACATGCGTCGGGGGTTGGAGCTGGATCCCCGCTCGCTCCTCTATGCCCGGCGGCTGGTCCGGCTGCTCACCTATACCCGCAAGTACGACGAAGCCGCCGAGCTGATGGCGCAGGCCCGGGCCCAGGCGCCCAACGATCCGGGCGTGCTGCTCTACGATGCCTGGCTCCATCTGGCCCGGGGCGACCTGGCCGGAGCACGGGCGGTGGTGCGGAGCGTTCCGAAGGACGCCAACGAACCGAACGTGGTGGCGTTCTTTGCCTTCGACCAGAGCAGCGCCGAGCTGCTCAGCGACGAGCAGAAGCAGTTGCTGCTTCGGCTATCACCCAGCCAGTTCGGTGGCAATCGGGGGGGATGGGCCCTGACGATCGCGGCCGGCGCTCACATGCTGGGTGACTCGGTGCGGATGCGGGCCTACGCCGACTCGGCGCTCTCGACCTGGGAGAGCTCGGTGCGGGAGAACCCCGAGGAGCCGGGAAACCGCATCGCGCTCGGCACGACCCTGGCGTTCCTGGGGCGGAAGGCCGAAGCGATCCGCGAGGGTGAGCGGGCGGTGGCGATCCGGGGCAACGATGGTTTCCAGGGCCCGACGCTGCGCCACCAGCTTGCCCGGATTTATCACCTGGTGGGCGAGCCGGTCAAGGCGATCGAGCAGCTCGAGGCCCTGGTGCGTGTCCCCTACATGATCTCACCAGGATGGCTCCGCGTCGATCCGTCGCTGGAGTCGCTGCGGCGCCATCCCCGGTTCGAGCGGCTGCTCGCGCTGGCCGATTCCCTGGCGCGGTAGCCGGAGCCAACCATCCCGCCGGCGGGGCGCTCTAAGCTCCTGACCCCAGCCGTGACGATCGAGGCATCTTCCATGCGACGCTCTGTCCGTATGCTCGGCCCCTTCTCGGCCACCGTGCTGGACTACGAGCCCGGGGCCCAGCTTCCCCGCCACCACCACGCTCCCGCAACGCTTTCGCTGATCCTCGACGGGGGACAGCGCGAGACCGTGGGCTCGCGCCAGTACGACTGTTCCGTCCATTCGGCAGTGCTGAAGGGGGCCGGGGTCGAGCACGCCAACCAGGTCGGAGCCCAGCCCACCCAGGGCCTGTTCGTGGAGATACCCGCTGAGACCGAGGCCGCCCTCCGCGATGCCGCGGGCACCTCGCTGGACGCCGAGTGCTTCTCGGACGGCGCAACCCGCCATCTGGTGCGCCGGATCGGGCTGGAGCTGCGGCTCCGCCGGCCCGGCGCCTCGTTGATCATGGAAGGCCTTCTCTTCGAGCTGCTGGGGACACTGGCGCAAAGGCTGGGTCCGGGGTCTTCCCGCCGCGATGACCCCCGGCTCCGCCGTGCGATGGATTATCTCGAGTCCAACTACCGCACCCGCCTCACTGTCGCCGAGGTCGCAGCCCAGTCCGGTATCCATCCCAGCTATCTCGCCGAGCTGTTCCGGAACGCATACGGCAGCTCGGTCGGTGAATGGGTCCGGAACCGGAGGCTGGAATTCGCGCGCGACGCGCTGCGGAACCCGGCCATGCCGATCAGCTGCATCGCGGTCAAGGCGGGGTTTGCCGACCAGAGCCACCTGACCCGGCTGTTTCGCGCCCGCTTCGGCGTAACGCCCGCGGAATACCGCAGCACCATCTGCTGAGGAGCATCGAGCCGAGGATCCTTCCACCGGGCGACGATCCTTCAAGCGCTCCGCCGGGAACGGCGGCAAGCTTCAGGCAGCCGCTCTTCCTCGCGAAGGAGTCCGCCGGATGACATCCCGTCCATTACCCCGTCGCGCCGCCGCTGCGCTGCTGCTGCTCGTCCCGGCGGCGTCTCTCGCCGGTCAGGCCACCCAGGCCGCTCGCCCCGGCTGGTCGCCACAGGACTGGTACACCCTCAAGACCGCCGAGGTACCGGTGATCTCGCCCGATGGGCGGACCGTGGTGTACCGGGTGCTCGAGGCCGGCATCAGCCGGGCTCGGCTGTGGACCGCGTCGGTTGCGACTGGCGAACGCCGCCCGCTCACGACCAATGACGGAGTGATCTCGTCACCGGCCTGGTCGCCCGACGGGAGCCGGGTGGCCTACCTCTGGAGCGAGAAGGGCGGGAACCAGGTGTACCTGGTCGCTGCCGGGGGCGGCGCGGCGGTCCCGCTCACCAGTGCCGCCAACGGGGTGGACGGGTTCAAGTGGGCGCCCGACGGTCGCTCCATCGCCTTCGTCTCCGGCGAACCGGTTCCCCGCCCCGACTCCGCCGGCGTGTCGCAGACCCGGGTATTCCGGGTGATGGACCGGGGCAACTGGTACAGCGCCGCCATCTGGGTGGTGCCGGTGCCTGCGCCGGGCGATACCGCGGCCCGGAAGGCGGAGCGGATCACCGATCCATCTGCCTTTGCGGCCGACGACGCTCTCAGCTGGAGCCCCGACAGCCGGCGGATCGCCTTCCCGGCCCAGGATTTCAGGGACGTCACCCCGTTCTGGACCTACGACCTCTACGCGGTGACCGTGGCCGACAAGTCGGTCCTCAGGCTGGTGGCCGACCGGGGGCCCCAGTTCTGGCCGGTCTGGTCGCCCGACGGGCGGGAGATCGCTTTCCGGACCTACGTCACGGCGCCGCAGGAGGACTACTACACGTACTCCGCGGGTTATGTGGCGACCGTGCCGGCCCAAGGCGGCCCGGTCAAGATCCTGACGCGGGAATTCGACGAGAACCCGACCCCGATCGCCTGGGGACCGGACGGGATTTACTTCGAGGGGCGGCAGCGGACCTTCTCCCATCTCTTCAAGGTGGCGCCGGGCACCGGCGTCATAACCCGCATCAGCGAGCCGGCCAACGGGATCAAGACCACGTTCACCTTCTCGCGCGATTTCCGCACCGTCGCGTTCCTGGGCCAGGACTCGGTCCGCTGGCAAGAGGTATACACGGCGCCGCTCACCGGAACCGGAAGAGCGAAACGGCTCACCGAGATGGGGAGGCAGCTCGACGGCTGGGCGATCGGGACCCGCGAGCTGGTGAACTGGACCTCGACCGACGGGACGCCGATCGAGGGGATCCTGGTCAAGCCGAAGGACTTCGACGCCGGGAAGAAGTATCCCCTGCTCGTGGTGCCGCACACCGGCCCGCTCGCGGCCGACCAGCTGGTCATTACCAAAGATTTTCCCTATACCGCCGATCTCTACGCGATGCGGGGCATCCTGGTGCTCCGGCCCAACTACCGCGGCTCGATCGGCTACGGCCGGAGGTTTCGCGCGGCGCTGGTGCGGAACCAGGGGCTGCCTCAGTACCAGGATGTGATCACCGGGGTGGATCACCTGATCGCCCAGGGGTTCGTGGACTCGAGCCGGGTGGGCGCGGCGGGGTGGAGCGCCGCGGGGTACATCGTGGCGTTCGGGGCGGTGTGGGACAGCCGGTTCCGGGCGGCGTCGGTGCTGGAGACCGGGGCCAACTGGCAGCTCTTCCACGTCCTGGGCGGAGGCGGAGGAACCCGACCCGACTACGCCCTGGCGCTGCCGTGGGACGATCCCGACTATTACCGAATGACCTCGGTGGTGACCTATGCCAAGCGGGCCAGGACGCCCCTGCTGATCCAGCACGGCGAGGCCGACAACACCGCGCCGATCGCGGCGGCGTACGAGCTGTACCGTGCCCTCAAGGACAACGGGGTGCCCACCCGGATGGTGGTGTTCCCCGGGATGGGGCACGTGCCCAACTCGCCGGCGCAGGTCAAGGCGATCCAGGAACAGAATCTGGAGTGGTTCGAGTACTGGCTTCTGAGGAAACCATGAGAGTGTTGCTATGGGCCGTTGCGATTTGGGGCTTGGGGGTTGGAGGAGTGCCCCCAATCCCCATCTCCCAACTCCTAACCCCCTGCCAGGTGACAGGGCTCGACTCGCTGAAGCCGAAGTGCGCCACGATCCAGGTGCTGGAGAACCGCGCCCTCCCCAACGGCCGCAAGCTCAGCCTCAAGGTCGTGGTGGTGTCTCCGGACAGCGGCGCCGAGCTTCCCGACCCCATCGTACCGGTCCCAGGCGGGCCGGGAGGCGGCACCATCGACGCCGGAAACGGCTGGGCCCGCATCCTCAAGGGCGCCCGGGGCCATCGTGCCATGATTCTGCTCGACCCGCGAGGCTCGGGAGAGTCCGGGGAGCTGGAGTGCGATTTCAGCGACGGGCCGGAGCATCCCGGGAGTTACGTGCGCGACTTTGCGCCGCCGGCCAAGGTGCGGGAGTGCGC
>DATCXX010000123.1:0-5393 GCA_036565615.1 Gemmatimonadales bacterium
AGGGGGAGCGGGTCGCGCTGCTACAACTCGATCTGCGCCCCCAGCTCCACTACCCGATTCGGCGGCAGCCGGAAGAAGGAGCTCGCCGGGGTAGCGTTCCGGTTCATGATCCCGAACAGCGCGGCGCGCCAGCGCGAGATCCGCCCGCTCCGGGATCGCACTACGGTCTCCCGGCCCAGGAAGTAGGTGGTCTCCATCGGACGCAGCGCCAGACCGGCCGGGCCGAGTTCGGCCAGCGTCTGGGGAATGTCGGGCTCCTCCATGAATCCGTAGCGAAGGATCACCCGGAAGAATCCGTCGCCCAGAGATTCTACCGAAGCCCGGTCGGCGGACCGCACCTGGGGCTCTTCAATCACCGCAACCGAGACGAACAGGATCCGCTCGTGCAGGACCCGGTTGTGCTTCAGGTTGTGGAGCATTGCGGGAGGAGTGGCCTCCGGGTTGGAGTACAGGAACACCGCGGTGCCCGGCACTCGGGTAGGTGTCCGACGGTGGACATCCGCCACGAACGCCGCCGCCGGCAGCAGGTCGGAGGTCAGCCGCCTGGTCAGGATCGCTCTTCCCCGCCGCCAGGTCGCCATGATGAGGAGCAGCAGGCCCCCCAGTACGAGGGGGAACCAGCCCCCGTGGGGGATCTTGATCAGGTTGGCGCCCCAGAACGCCAGATCCATTGTCAGAAACGCAGCCGTCACCAGCACCACCGCCCACCGGTTCCATCGCCACCGTTCCCGTGCCACCACGAAGTACAGCACCGTGGTGATGACCATGGTGGTGGTGACGGCCACCCCGTACGCCGCTGCCAGGTTGCTCGACGAGCCGAAGCCGAGCACCAGGCCGATGCAGGCCACCATCAGGGCCCAGTTGACCCCGGGGATGTAGATCTGGCCGAACATGCTCGCCGAGGTATGCTCGATGGTCACCCTGGGGAGACATCCCAGCTGTACCGCCTGCATCGTCAGCGAGAACGCGCCCGAGATCAGCGCCTGCGACGCGATGATGGTGGCCGCGGTGGCAATAGCCACTACCGGGTAAAGCGCCCACTCCGGCGCCATGCGGTAGAACGGATTGCTCACCGCCCCCGGGGAATGGATCAGGAGCGCTCCCTGCCCGAAGTAATTGAGCAGCAGCGCCGGGAGCACGATCGCGAACCAGGCCAGCCGGATGGGGCGCTTGCCGAAGTGCCCCATGTCCGCGTACAACGCCTCGCCGCCGGTCACCACCAGGAAGACGGAACCGAGCACCACGAAGCCCCGGGCGCCATTGTGGACGAAGAACCGAAAGGCGTGGGAGGGATTCGCCGCCGCGAGGACGGAGGGTTCCCGGGCCAGCTGAGAGATCCCCAAGACAGCAAGGGTGACAAACCAGAGCAGGGTCACCGGCCCGAACACCCTGCCGACCAGCGCGGTGCCATGCCGCTGGCTGGCGAAAAGGGCGACCAGGATCGCTATCGTGATCGGGATGATGTAGGGTGCAAACAGCGGGGTAGCGACCTCCAGTCCCTCGACCGCACTCAGCACCGAGATGGCGGGAGTGATCGCTCCGTCTCCGTACAGCAGCGCGGTTCCAAACAGCCCCAGCGCGATCAGGACCGGGCGCGCGCCCTGGGCTCCGCGGGCCATCGGGGTGGCCAGTGCGGCGAGCGCCAGGATCCCGCCCTCGCCGCGGTTATCGGCACGGAGAATGAACCCGAGGTACTTGACCGAGATCACCAGGATCAGGGACCAGAAGATCAGCGAGAGCACCCCGAGGATATTCCCGGGAGTCGCTGCCAGGCCATGGGCGGGGAGAAACGATTCCCGCACGGCATAGAGTGGACTGGTGCCGATGTCCCCGTAGACGATTCCCAGCGCCGTGAGAGAGAGAAGCGCCAGCGCCTGGTGGCGGGGCGGCGCTGGGGAATTCGGGGCTGGTTTTTCCAGGGGTTCGCTCCGTCGTTCAGGTTCGAGGATCCGCCCCGGTCCCGGGACACCAAACCGGGACAAGGTGTCACCCGGAAGGCCTGGAGTCAGGCCCGGAGCTGAAACCTTGATGGATTCTTGAGGTGGGCACCCGGTAGCTTCCCTGCCGGATTCATCCGAGCTGGACCTGGAGCGCCATGATCCCCGCCGAACCGTTCCCCGATCCCTCCGAGCCTCCGGCGCCGCAGGCCAGAGAGTACCTGGTGGCTGTGGGCGTGGTCGCGGGCGCTGCGCTGCTTTCCCTCCCCCTGCGCGGGCTGGTGAACACCATCGACGTGGCGATGGTCTTCCTGCTGGCGGTGGTCGTGGTGGCGGCGCGGAGCAGCCGGGGACCGACGTTGCTGGCGACGGGGGTGGCCATCCTCGCCTTCGATGTCTTGTTCGTGCCGCCGTACTATCGCCTGACGGTCGAAGACGCCGATTACCTGCTCACGTTTGCGGTCATGCTGATCGTGGCGCTGCTGATGAGCGGGCTTACCGTCCGGATCCGGCATCAGGCTCTCCAGGCTCGCTGGCGGGAGCGGGAGGCCCGGGCCCGGCTCGAGCTGAACCAGGCGCTGAGCGGGGCGACCGATTCTCCGGGGGTTCTCGCGGTTCTGGCCGATCGACTCCAGCGATTGCTGGGAGGGGCCGGCCGCATCGTGGTAACAGACCCTGCCAGTCCCGAGCCCCCGGTCTGGCCCGAGGACGGAGTCTTTGGCGATCCGGAAGTTCGCATGGTCGCGAGCCTGGCCTGGCGCCACCGGGCGACGACTGGCCGCGGCACCGCCCACGGACCCGATGCCGACGCCCTGGTGCTTCCGGTGGTCATCCGGGAAGGTGTGGCCGCGGTGATCGTGTTTCCCGCGGATGGCGCGCTCGACACCACACCGGCCACCCTGGCGCTCGCCGCGGCTCTGCTGGAGCAGGGTGGCGCGGTGCTGGACCGGGCGACCATTGCGGAGCGTCATGATGCCGCCCGGATCGCCGTGGCGGCGGAGCAGCTCCGGACCTCACTGTTGAGCTCGCTCTCCCATGATCTCAGGACCCCGCTCGCCAACATCGAGGGAGCCGCGAGCTCCCTGCTCGAAGACGGCGCGATGCTCCGGCCGGAGGTCCGTCATGAGCTGGCCGAGGCCATCCTCGGCGAATCGCGGCGGATGCACCGGCTGGTGGTCAACCTTCTGGACATGGTCCGGGTCGAGAGCGGAACGCTGGCGGTGAGCTGCAGCTGGCAGCCGGTCGAAGAGGCCCTTGGCGTCGCGCTGATCCGGATGGAGGAGCGGCTGACCGGTCGGGAAGTGAGTACCGATCTCCCGGCGGACCTTCCTCTGGTCCCCATCGACGAGCTCCTGGTGGAGCAGGTGTTCATCAACCTGCTGGAGAATGCCCTGCGCCACACACCTCCCGGCACCCCGATTCAGGTGTCGGCCTGGCGCGACGGTGAGGGCATCGTGGTGGAGGTCGCCGACCGTGGTCCGGGCATTCCGGACGGTCAGGAGGAGCTGGTCTTCAGAAAGTTCCACCGCGCCGAGGCCCCGGGCCGGCCCTTGCCCACCGACGGGTCGGGGCTCGGCTTGACGATCTGCCGGGGGATCGTGAGCGCCCACGGCGGCCGGATCTGGGTCGAGCCCAGACCCGGAGGCGGGGCGGCCTTCCGGTTCACCTTGCCGATGACCGGGGTCCCACCGTCCGCGCCCCGCGAAGCCGGTGAGCCATGAGCGGGTCGCGATGACGACCTCCGCGCCGGTCGTCCTGATTATCGAGGACGAGCTGCAGACCCGGCGGTTCCTGCGGGCCACCCTGCGTGCCCACGAGTACCAGGTCGTCGAGGCCGTCACCGTTCGGGAAGGACTGGCCCAGGCGATGGGGCGGAGTCCCGACCTGATTCTCCTCGATCTGGGGTTGCCCGACGGCGACGGGCTGGATCTCCTCCGCACGCTGCGGACCGCCATGGCCACGCCGGTCATCGTGCTATCCGCTCGAGGGCGCGAGCAGGACAAGGTTGCCGCGCTCGATCTCGGAGCCGACGATTATTTGACCAAGCCGTTCGGCGTCTCCGAGCTGCTGGCCCGGATCCGGGCGGCGCTCCGCCGCGCCGCGCTACCGTCCGACGGATCGCCCGATCAGGTCTTCGTTTCCGGC
This sequence comes from Gemmatimonadales bacterium, assembly GCA_036565615.1. Classification (GTDB taxonomy): domain Bacteria; phylum Gemmatimonadota; class Gemmatimonadetes; order Gemmatimonadales; family GWC2-71-9; genus JABFSM01. Next base: position 4,083 of record DATCXX010000123.1, read on the forward strand.
AGCCTGACCGTGGACCTGCTCCGCCGCGAGGTCCGGCGCGACGGCGAACCGGTCCACCTGACGCCGACCGAATACAAGCTGCTCGCGGTGATGATCCGGGCCGCGGGCCGGGTGGTCATTCACCAGCATCTGCTTCGAGAGGTCTGGGGTCCCAATGCGGTCGACCAGCCCCATTACCTCCGGGTTTACATGGCGCAGCTGCGTCACAAGCTCGAGAGTGATCCGGCCCGGCCTCGGCTGCTGAAGACCGAGCCGGGAGTCGGGTACCGGCTGCAGGTGGGCAATGAGAGGTGAGCAGCGGAGTCGGGCCCTCCGCTAGGGAAGCCGGAATGGGGGCCGCGTCAGGGTTGCCGCACAGGAGAAGTCCAGCCCGCCGGCATCCCCTGCCAGAATGAACCGGGTTGCCAGCCCCGCCGCGCAGGGCGTTCCGAACGGCACATGCCAACCGGTGGGGAACACCAGGTGCCGCCCCCTGGGCAGGTAGCGCATCAGCGAATCGGCCCAGCGGGGCGGGGTCACCGGATCGGCGTCGCCCGAAATCAACAGGGCGGGGATATCGAGGCGCCGATACTCGAAATGTGAATCGGGCAGCGTGGCATGGGGCCACAGCTTGCAGGCGTCCACCTGCTGCTGCACCCGGTAATCGCCAAGGAAGGTCCCGCTGGACGCGGGCACCCGGTCCTCCGGCCTGATCCGGTCGACATCCTCCGAACAGGTCACCGAGAGATACGGCCCGGTCGCGATGCCATCGCCGCCGGTTCGCCCTCCCAGCCCCGGCACCAGCGGCTCCACCAAGGGCAGAAAGTCCCCGGCCGCCGCGCGGTGCACGACGTACGGCACCGTGGCGGAAAGGTTCGGGGCATAGAGCATGCTTCGGATCCGCTCCGCGAATATGCCCCGGGTCACGACCGCGGTGTCGGCCGGGAAACCCGGCGGCTTGACCGGGATCCGCGCCGGGGCTCGCTCCAGTTTCGCCAGCACACGCGCAAAGTCGCCGCGAGGGTCGGGGTAGGCGGCATGGCAGGCGGGATCCCGGGCGCAGTCGGCAAAGAGCAGGCCCAGGGACCGGTCGAAGTCCCGGGCATAGGGGAGAGGCAGCCGGAACCCGGGGGGCACGACTCCGGCCAAGGTGAGGGTTCGCACCCGGGTGGGGTAGCGGCTCGCAAACACGAAGGCCTGCCGGGTACCGCCCGACACTCCATACAAGTTCACCCGCTGGTAGCCGAGCGCCGTCAGCACCTCGGCCAGATCGTCCGCGATCGGCTCGGTGTGGTACTGGCGCAGGTCGGCTCGGCGAGAAAGCGAGTCGGC
>DATCXX010000011.1:0-7064 GCA_036565615.1 Gemmatimonadales bacterium
ACCGGTCCCCCCGCCGTCTGCCAGCGGAGCGGATCCTCGGACGGCAGCGCGTGGCCCAGCAGGGTGGCGAGCTCCACCAGCGGCGCCGGGCTGGTCCAGGGCCGGGCCAGGGCGGAGAGCCGGGCCCGCGGTCCCGCCACCACCGCCCAGTCCTCCCCGCTGATCACGTCCAGGCCGAGCCGGGCGCCGGTGGTGACCAGCGACTCCAGGATGGCGGGATCGAGCTGGGTGAGATGGAAGGCGAGGGTTTCCACGCTGTCGGCGGTGCTGCGCGCAAGATCGCCCTCCCATCCATGGGACAGGAGGGCGACCCGGACCGCATCCTCGGGGCGTCCGCCGAGCGGTGCTACGATCACGCGCCGGCGGGTTCGGCGGGCGGCGCTCCCAGCATCGGCGGCTTGCGAACGGCCGGAGCGGGCCCGCCGGGTTTCACGTTGTAGGACGGCAGCGGGACATGCTCGATGCGCGGCGGCAGGGTCTCCCCGCGCAGCAGAATCAGCACATCCTCCGAATCCAGGGTCTCCCGCTCCAGCAGGGCCAGCGCGATCCGGTCGAGCAGCTCGCGGTGCGCGGTCAGCAGCTCGCGGGCGTGCGAGTGGGCCTCGTCGAGCAGACGTTTGACTTCCTCGTCCACCATGCGCTGGGTCCGCTCCGAGATCTCCCGCTTCTGGGAGAACTCCCGGCCCAGGAAGATCTCCTGTTCCTTGTCGCCCACCGCCATCATCCCGACCTTCTCGCTCATGCCGTAGACCGTCACCATCTGGCGGGCGACGTTGGTGGCGAACTGGATGTCGCTGCCGGCGCCGGTGGTGATCTTGTCCTGCCCGAAGACCAGCTCCTCGGCGACCCGGCCGCCGAATGCGATGGAGAGCCGGCCCAGGAGGAACTCCTTGGTGTGGCCGTAGCGGTCGGTCTCGGGCAGCGAGGTCATCAGCCCGAGGGCGCGGCCCCGGGGCACGATGGTGACCTTGTGGATCGGATCGGCGCCCGGGGTCTGCAGCGACACGACCGTGTGTCCCGCTTCGTGGTACGCGGTGAGCTTCCGGTCGTCCTCGGTGAGCACCAGGCTTCGCCGTTCGACGCCCAGCATGACCTTGTCCTTGGCGTCCTCGAAGTCCTGCATGTCCACCAGGGTCTTGTTGCGCCGGGCCGCCAGCACGGCGGCCTCGTTGACCAGATTGGCCAGGTCGGCCCCGGCCATGCCGGGGGTTCCCTTGGCGAGGGAGTCGAGCCGCACGTCGGCGGCCAGCGGAATCTTCCGGGTATGGACCCGGAGAATCCCTTCCCGCCCCCGCACATCGGGGGAGTCCACCACGATCTGCCGGTCGAACCGGCCCGGCCGGAGCAGCGCCGGATCGAGCACGTCGGGCCGGTTGGTGGCCGCGATCAGGATCACCCCGTCGTTGGACTCGAAGCCGTCCATCTCGACCAGGAGCTGATTGAGGGTCTGCTCCCGCTCGTCATGGCCGCCCCCTAACCCGGCGCCGCGGTGCCGTCCCACGGCGTCGATCTCGTCGATGAAGATGATGCAGGGGGCGTGGGCTTTCCCCTGCTCGAACAGGTCGCGCACCCGGGAGGCGCCGACCCCCACGAACATCTCCACGAAGTCGGAGCCCGACATCGAGAAGAAGGGCCGCCCCGCCTCGCCGGCCACCGCCTTGGCCAGCAGGGTCTTCCCGGTGCCGGGCGGTCCGACCAGCAGCGCGCCCTTGGGGAGCCGCCCGCCCAGCCGGGTGAACTTCTGGGGATCCTTGAGGAACTCGATGATCTCCTGGAGCTCCACCTTGGCTTCGTCGGCCCCGGCCACGTCGGCAAAAGTGATCTTGGGCGTGTCGCCCGAGAGCAGCTTGGCTTTCGACTTGCCGAAGGAGAAGGCGCGGTTGCCGCCCGACTGCATCTGGCGGATCAGCACGAACCAGATCGCGAAGATCACGATCCAGGGCAGCATGGTGACCAGGATGGACACGATGCCGCTCTTGGGTTCCTTGGCGGTGATGACCACCCCCGCATCCTCGAGCCGCTTGAGGATGGCTTCGCTGTTCGCGATCGGGAGGTTGACCGTGAAGTTCCGGACGGCTCCGGTCCCCTGGGCCACCGGGCTGCGGAACTCTCCCCGTACTTCCTTGCCATTGTACACCTCGGCCGCCTTGATGTTCCCGGCGTCGAGCTGCCGAACGAATTCGGTGTACGAGAGCACTTCGCTGCCGCCCGCCCGCTTCTGCATCAGCTGGAAGAGGGTGACGGCCAGCAGCGCAACCAGGAGCCAGAGCGCGAGGTTCTTGCTCAGGCCCGACCAGTTGGGCATGGGAGGCTTCTGGGGTCTCTGCTGCATCACATCAAGTCCGCGATAAAGGGTAGATGCCGGAAGTCCTCGGCGTGATCGAGGCCGTAGCCGACCAGGAACGCGGTCGGCGCCTCGAATCCCACGAAGCGCACTTCGGGCATCGGTTCGTGCATCGCCACCTTGTCGAGCAGGGCGCAGATGGCCAGCGAGGCCGGCGCCCGTTCCCGGAGCACCCCGAGCAGCTTGCGCAGGGTGTTCCCGGTGTCCACGATGTCCTCCACCAGCACCAGATGCTTGCCTTCCAGCCGGGTCTCGGGATCGTAGAGCAGCCGGACGTCACCCGAGGACGTGGTGCCGGACCCGTAGGAGCTGGCCACCAGGAAGTCCACCTGGAGGGGCCGCTCGATCTTGCGCACCAGGTCGCCCAGGAAAATGAAGCTGCCCTTGAGCAACCCGAGGACCAGGAGCTCGCCGTCCGGATAGGCGCGGGTGATCTCGGCCCCCAGCTCGGCCACCCGGTTCGCGATGGCCGCCTCGTCGTACACAATGGACTTCACGGTGCGGCCGCCGGTGCGGCGGAGGACTTCAGAGCCTCTCGGCATCAATCCGCCTGGCCCGGGCGCCGGGGCCCGGAACACGAACCGCCGAACGGCACACACCGGGTACCCATACGACCTCCCCCGAGTCTTCGATCACCGGCCACCCGACCCGCAGGCTGCGCGGGACTTTCGCGTCCTGCATGCAGCGGACGACCAGCCGCCTCCCGGTGCCCCCGAGGGGACGAATCCGGTCCCCCGCGCGCCACGGCCGGACGGTATAACTCCCCTCCGCCAGCCAAGTGGAGGACGCGGTTCGATCCAGCTGCTCCGGCGGCGCCTGTTCCCGCCAGGAAATCCTCCAGGGACCCAGGTGCAGCGAGCCGGCCGGCCCGTCGAGCGGTGTCCCTCCCCATTGGGGACGATGCCCAGGGTCCCGAAAGAGACGGAGGCGGCCGAACGTGAGCTCCGCGGCGAACCCCGCCCCGAGCTCCGCGACCGCCCCACTTCGGCCTCTGGCGAGCAGCCGCTCGATCCTGGCGGCGCGCGCCGGGCCAATCAGGCAACCGGCTCGCCGCCCGAGGGCTCCCAGCAGGGCCCGCAGAATGGCCGAATCATACCCCCTGAGGGGGGTGGCAGCAACGGAAACCCCGTCGGCGGCCCGCTGCATGTCGAGGCCGGGAATCTGGCCCAGCAGGGCATCCCATCCGGCCCGGTTCGCCGCCGCTTGCCGGCCCAGAGCAAGCAGGCGCTGGTCCAGTGAGGGAACCCGCTGCCGGATCAGGGGAAGAATCTCGCTCCGGAGCCAGGAGCGTTCGTGCCGGAGCTCGGTATTGGCGGGATCTTCCCACCAGGTCCGTCCCAGCCCGCGGAGGTAGTCGGCGAGCTCCTGATGCCGGAAGGGGAGGAGCGGTCGCACCAGTCGCTCGCGCCGGGCGGGGATTCCCGCCAGGCCGGCCGGGCCCGAGCCCTTGAGCACCCGCATCAGGATGGTTTCGACCTGGTCGTCCCGGTGATGGGCGGTGAACAGCACGGCCTCCAGCCGGTCGGCCTCGGAGAGCAGCCAGGCGTAGCGCGCCGCTCGCGCCGCGGTCTCGCTCGCCCCCCGGGGCAGCGCGAGGCGGTTGCTCAGGAACGGCAGCTGGAACTCCCGCGCCACCGCCTCGACCGCTTGGGCCACCGCGGCGCTGTCCGGATGCAGCCCGTGATCGGCGTGCGCTACCTGGAGCGCGAGCTCACCCGCGGCCGGAGAACGGACCAGGAGGGCGAGCAGCGCCAGGGAATCGGCGCCGCCCGACACCGCCACCAGGGCCGGCCCCGCCGGGAGGGCCAGCTTCGCCAGGTGCCGGTCGAACCGCGCCTCGAGCGTCACGCGCCCTCGAAGGGCTCCATGTGAACCAGCACGTATTGCACGCTGGGCACCGCGCGGAGGATGGCGTGCTTCACCTTGCCGCTCAGGACATGGGCATCGTGCAGGGTCAGGGAGGGATCGGCCTGGACATGGAGCTCGAGCAGAAAGCGGGTGCCGCTCTTTCGAGCCCGGAGCTTCTCGGTCGCCATGACCCCTTCGACGCCGAGGGCGGCGCGGTCCACCTCCAGGAGAAGCTCCTGGTTGGGCGAGCGGTCCATCAGCTCCTGCAGCGCGGGCCGGAGAATGGTGCCGCCGTTGTAGAGGATGAGCAGCGAGGCCCCCAGCGCGGCCCAGTCGTCGGCCTCCTCCCAGCCCGGTCCGCCGATCAGCGCGATGCTGATGCCCAGGAAGGCGGCGGTCGAGGTGATCGCGTCGGCGCGGTGGTGCCAGGCGTCGGCGGCCACCGCCTGGCTTCCGATCTGCTCGGCGCCCTTGAGCACGAATCGGAACAGGGTCTCCTTGACCGTCACCACCAGCACCAGCACCACCAGGGTGAACGGGGCCGGGGCGTGATGGGGTGTGAGGATTTCCCGCACCGCCTCGATCGCGATTCCGATTGCGGCGCCGCAGAGCAGCATCCCGACCGTGGCAGCGGAGACCGCCTCGGCTTTGCCGTACCCGAAGGGGTAGCGGGTGTCGGCGTCGCGGGAGGAGAGCCGCAAGCCGCCCCACACGATCAGGGAGCCGAACAGGTCGGCCACCGACTCGACCGCGTCGGCGATCAGGGCGTAGGAGTGGCCCAGGATCCCGGCGACCAGCTTCACCATCGCCAGAATGCCGTTGACCACCAGCCCGATCTGGGCCAGCCGGATCCCCCGCCGGAGCGCCTGGTTCACGGCCTGGGGAGCCGAGCCAGGAAGAGGTCGAGGATCCGGCGGTATTCGTCGGTCCAGGAATCGGGGCGCACGAAGCCGTGGTCCTCGACCGGATAGACGGCGAGATCCCAGCCGGTCTTGCCCAGCTCGATCAGCCGCTGCACCAGGCGGACCACGTCCTGGAAATGCACGTTGACGTCCACCATGCCGTGAAGGATGACCAGGGGATCCTCCAGTCCTTCGGCGAAGTAGATCGGCGAGGAGCGGCGGAAGGCCACCGAGTCCTCCTGGGGCTCGTTGAGAATCTCGGCGGTATAGGGATGGTTGTAGTGGGCCCAGTCGGTCACCGACCGGAGCGCCGCGCCGGCCCCGAACGACTTCGCCTCGGTGAACAGGGCCATCAGGGTGATGAACCCGCCGTAGCTCCCCCCATAGATGCCGACCCGCTCGGCGTCGATGCCGAAGCTGCGCTGGAGGTAGCGGGAGCCGTCCACCTGGTCCTGGAGATCGCGGCCTCCCATGTGACGGTAGATCGCCGTGCGCCAGTCCCGGCCGTATCCCGCCGACCCGCGATAATCGATGTCCAGCACCACGAAGCCGCGCGAGGCCAGCAGGTGATGGAACTGGTACTCGCGGAAATAGCTCGACCAGTACTGGTGGACGTTGTGCAGGTATCCGGCGCCATGCACGAAGATCACCGCCGCGCCATTGGGGCGGGCCCCCAGGTCGGCGGGACGGTAGATCCGGGCCGGCACCGCGACGCCATCGGAGGCGGGAATGGTGACGATGTCGGGCACGATCCACGGATAGCGCAGCCATTCCGCGGTAGGCGAGGTGGTGAGCCGGCTTCGGGGCGCATCCGCCCGCGCCGCCTGGAGAAAGAGCTCGGGCGGGCGGTTCGCGGTCGAGAAGACATCGGCCAGGCGGGTGCCGTCGGGGGAGAGCGTGACCGTGTGGCCGCCGATTTCGGTTGTGAGGCGGCTGGACGGCTGGACGGCTGGACGTCCGGCCACTGACCCCGCAACGGGCAACAGGTATGCATGGCGCTGGTAGGGCGAGGCCTCGCTGGTGTGCAGCAGCCACCGGGTCCGGTCGGGGGTGAGCTGGGCCGAGAGCACTTCCCACTTGCCGCTGGTGCGCTGGCGGCGGTTTCCCCCGTCCGCGGACAGGGTGTACAGGTGGGCGTAGCCGTCGGCCTCCGACACCAGCCACACGCCGGCGTCGCCGGGAAGCCACCCGCCGCATCCGTCGCAGGGTCCGCCGACCCAGGCGGTGTCGCGAAGCACATCGAGCGAGCGGATCCGGGCCGAGTCATCCACCCGGACCAGGTGACGCGCGGTATAATCGCGGGTCCAGGCGAACACCAGGGCGCTGGTGCCGGCGTCGTTCCATCCGGCGATGGACAGGTTGCCGTAAATGTCACCGCTGTCGCCCGGAACGGGCCGGAGGAACTTCACCGCGCCGGTCGCGACGGTGAGCACGGCGAGCCGTTCCCGCTCCTGGGCATCCCCGACCTTGATCCGGGCGGGAAGCTCCTCGGTGAAGCCGGTCAGGGTGACGTAGCTGGGGACCTTCTCGCTCCGCGCCTCGGTCGCGGCGGTGGAGAGGTGTACCAGCACCGTCCGGCCGTCCGGCGAGGGCTCGAGATCGCGGACCCGCTCTCCCCGGCCCAGGTACAAGGGCTTGGGCCGCCCCGCATCGCGGGCCTCCCGCTCGGCCTTGGCCACGCTGTCCTGGCGCTTGCGGTCCCGCATCGCCCCGATCAGCGCCTGCTGTTCCCGCTCCAGGAAGGCGCGCGCGCCGGTGGCCGGCGCGGGGTCCCGGGGGGCGGAATCGCTCCGGATATCGGTGAGCTGCTGTACGCCGCCCTGCACGATATCCAGCGCGAAGGCGTTGTTGTCCCGCCGGAAAAACACCCGCTGCCCGTCGCGGTCGAAGGAGGGATCCGATTCGGTGAGCGAAGGAGTCGCGGTGAGCCGGCGCACCTCACCCCGGGACAGCTGGACCAGGTAGAGGTC
>DATCXX010000301.1:0-4110 GCA_036565615.1 Gemmatimonadales bacterium
TTGCTCATCTGCATCGTGAGCTGGGCTTCGGCCACGGTGGCCGCGCCGAGGACCAGACCCATGCACAACAGTGCGACTCGCTTCATAGGTGCGTCTCCCTCAGTGAAGAAATGACCGCCAACGACAGTCAGACTCCGGGACGAATTCCTGCACCTGCCACTCGGCCGCGCTCGGGCGCGGAACCTGGGTTCGGGCGCGTCGGTATCGAGCTCACCTCCCCGAATGCGGGCCGGGTCGACGATCCGGCCCGCGAGACGTTTGCGCCGCAGGGGATCCAGCCCGCCGGGGCGGCGGCGGTTCCCCCATCGCCCGTCAGACCGGCCGAGCGGCCGGTCCATTCGCAGCCCTGTCGCTGCGCTCGGAGCACCTGCTGGGAGCAGGCTCGCTCCGCCGCCTGGCCGATGCCGCTCCAGCCAGGAATCCCTCCACGATTGAGGTCCGTACCTCGGGCCCCACCTGCCCACGGCCCAGAGGGCCTTCCACCCGCGAGTCATCCTGCGTCCTGCATGGCCGGAGGCCCACGAGCCCACCGGCCGGGTGTTACGGCCTACACGGCGAGAAACCGACTGCCGGCCCCGACGAGGCCACCCTCGCGGCGCGCGCGGCGCCGACGCGGGTGAAACCGTCCTGCCTCACGGGGGTATGCTCGAAGGAGGTAAGCCCATCCGGCTGGGCACTCGGCGCGACCACCAACCATCCCCGCCTCATCGTCGCTCGCACTCTCCCTCGAATCTCAAGGTTCGCCCGCCGGCTGGGGGCCGGCGCTTGATCCGGCCGGCCCCGCGAGGCCACCCGGGCGGTGTGCATGTACGATGTCGCTACTGAGGCCAGAACGGCCGCACGATCGGCGCGCCAGGGAGGCTGCGCCGGTGGTCTGCGAAGCGCTAAGTGAATGAACGGCTTACAATTTGTTGCCCGGGGACCGGGCGTCAAGTCCCCGGTTTCTGACACCCTGGGCTCCTCGTCCCCGCCCGGAAACCCCAACTCCATGTACTGCAAAAACTTGCGCTGTTCGAAGCCGAGCGGCTACCGGAAGAGGACCGCCGACTTCGCCAGGGTGGTCCAGATCCCCCAGAGCAGCGGCGCCCCGACCAACGCCCAGCTGACCGCCACCAGGGCCCAACTGCCGGGCGTGGGTTCCGGCGGGTCGGAATCGGTCATGAGGTTCTCCAGGGACGGGTTGCCGGATGAAACAATATTCGGGGACCGGGGACTTTATGCAATCCGAGCGGAGCCCTTGGGAGCGGCTCTCGGCGGAGCCGCGCGCTCCCGCTCCAGCTCGGCGTCGGACATGTGGAATCGATCCGCCACTGGCCGCACCGCGAGGTTGCAGAAGAAGCCCACGACCAGCAGCGCGGCCAGCACGTACATCGTCACGTTGTAGGCCTGCGCTACGGGAACGCCGCGCTGGATCTGGTACTCCCGGATGTAGTTGACCAGGACCGGCCCCAGGATACCGGCGGCGGACCAGGCGGTCAGCAGCCGGCCGTGAATGGCGCCCACGAACTGGGTTCCGAACAGGTCCGCCAGGTAGGCGGGGATGGTCGCGAAGCCGCCGCCGTACATCGTCAGGATCACGCAGAAGATCACCACGAACAGGCCCACGCTGCCGATGCGGCCGGCAAAGGGTGCGGCCGCGTAGAGCACCGTGCCCAGCGCGAAGAAAATGGCGTACGTGCGCTTGCGGCCGATGTAGTCCGAGAGCGAGGCCCAGCCGATCCGGCCGGCGATGTTGAACACGCTGAGCAGCGCGGCGAAGGCGGCTCCGATGGTGGCCAGTTGGGCCTTCTGCGAGTCGCTGAGCTCCTTCAGCGCCATGCCCGGGAGATCCATCAGCCGGCCGCCGAACACCTCCTGGATCATGGGTGACGCCATCCCGATGACGCCGATTCCCGCGCTGACGTTGAGGCACAGCAAGCCCCACAACAGCCAGAACTGCGGCGTCTTCCAGGCCTGGTCCACGTGGACGTGGCGGCTGGTGATCATGGCGCTCGGGAGCCTGACGTGCCCCGTGCTGAATGCCCCCGAGGGGACTGCGCGGGACGCGACGGTCCACCCTGTCGGCGGCACCCGGTATCCGAAGGCGCCGGCCAGCATCGCCACGAAATAGATCGCGCCCATCGTGAGAAAGGTCTCCTTGACCCCCACCGAAGTCGCGGTGGCATAATGCTTCATCAGGATGTCGGCGAGCGGAGCCCCGATCATGGCACCGCCCCCGAAGCCCATGATCGCCATCCCGGTCGCCATGCCACGGCGGTCGGGGAACCACTTGATGAGTGTCGAGACCGGGGAGATGTACCCCAGGCCGAGGCCACACCCGCCGATGACGCCGGAGCCCAGCCACAGGAGCCAGATCTGGTGCAGGTGGACGCCCAGCGCCGAGATCAGGAATCCGCCCCCCCAGCAGAACGCGGCGACCACGCCCGCCTTCCGCGGCCCGGCATGCTCCAGCCAGCGACCGAAGACCGCCGCGGAGGAGCCGAGGAAGACGAAGAACAAGGTGTACATCCAGCCCAGCGTGCTGATCTGCCAGTCGCAGGTGGTAGCGACCAGCCGCTGGAAGAAGCTCATGGTCTCGGGGCAAGGGATCGGCTCGGTGATGCCGACGGCCCGGCTCAGCGGAAGCCAGAAGACGCTGAACCCGTAGGCCATCCCGATCGAGAGATGGATGGCGAGTGCCGCGGGTGGCACCAGCCACCGGTTGAATCCGGGGCCCGCGACGATCCGTTCCCGCGAGAGCAGTCCTGCCATCACGAGTCTCCTGGCCGAGAGGGTCGAGCGCTCAAGCTACCGTTGCCCCGTGGCCGGGGCCAGACCAGCTACGCCTGCGGCTCCGCCAGGAGCCGCTCGACTTCCGCCTCCCAGGCCCGCACCTGCTTCGCGTGCTGCGCGCCGGTCGCCGGCCCGTAGAACCCCGCGTGGATCCGGCGCACCTTGCCGTCGCGCCCGAGGAATATCGTGGTCGGGAAGGACGTGAATCCCTGAAGTTGGGGCAAGGTCGCGGCAGCCGCGTCCGTGTCGTTGAGTCCGGCGAGCAGCAGGGTGAAGGGAATGCCGAACTTCTCGCGATAGCGCCGCACCTGCCGCCGGTCCACCGCCGTATCGCCCGAGACCTCGTACGCCAGCCCCACGATCTCGAGCCCGCGGCCGCGGAACTTCCGGTAGAGCCGCACCAGCTCCGGTGCGGCGTCGTGGCAGGTCGGACACCAGGTGCCGAAGACGTCCACCACGACCACCTTGCCCCGGAAGCGAGGGTCCCGCTCCGTGACCATTCGCCCCTCCAGATCCGGAAAGGCGAATCGGAACCGCTCGGTGGTGTCGGCCTGGGTGTTCTCGGTGACGGTCTTCAGGTGCGGCCGCCCGGTGCTCCGCACGGCGATCCAGGGCGTCTGGGCCCGCAAGCCTGCGTGGAAGATCCCGCGCAGGGTGTCCGGCGCTCCGCCGCCGCCGCCGAGTGCGCCGGTGAGCATGTACACGTAGGAGCCGTCGAAGTGGGCGATGGTGAAGCGGTCGCCCCGGGCGGTCCCGGCGAAGTGGCCGTAGTCACCGGTGTTCGAGATGATCGTGCCCTCGAGCCCGGCGGAGCCGTTGCGGAGCTCGATGACGCGGGGGCTGGTACCGAAATCGCCCAGCCACGTCGCGTCCCACCGGCCCAGCAGCCGCTCGGGGCCGCGCACCCTCGGCCAGGTCCCCCGGGCGGCGCGGAACGGTATCACTCTCGGTCCCCGGTTCCCCACGTTGCGATAGGCCCCGTTGAGCGAGTCGCCCGTGAGACGAGCGGAGATCGTCGCGGCGTAGTCCGCCATCTCGAGCACGATGGAATCGCCCCGGACGATGACGGAGGAGAACCGCTGGCACCGGTCGCCGTTGCACAGCTCACCCGCCAGCCCACCATCCCGGCGTCGCAGCTCGACACCGAAGCGGAGCTCCCCGCCGGCGACATCGAGAGCGGCCCGCCAGGCGCCCTCGGGAGCGGCGGGGTGGCGGGTCGCCGGCACCGCCCCACTCAGCAGCGCGACCGCGAGGAGCGGGATCGCTCTCATGGCGTCTCGCCGGCTGGCGCCTCTACGGCCGCGGGCGGAGCGCTGAGCCCTCCGCCGAGATACCGCT
>DATCXX010000129.1:0-7229 GCA_036565615.1 Gemmatimonadales bacterium
GGGGGGAGCCGTGACATGCCGGGCAATATCGTTAACTTTCCGCGCTATGACTACTCCGCACGCCTCGCGTGTCGTCACGGTCGGACTCCCCCAGATGCGGGCCAGTCCCGATCCGCAGGACACCCTGAAGCGGACCATCGCCGCCATTCGCGATGCCGCCGGACGAGGCGCGCAGATCGTCTGCACCGAGGAGCTGTTCCTCGGCCCCTATTTCTGCCAGTGCGAGGACCACGAGTATTTCCGGCTGGCCGAGCCGGTGCCCGGACCCACCACCACCACCCTGTCGGCCCTGGCGAAGGAGCTGGGGATCGTGATCATCGCCTCGCTGTTCGAGAAGCGAGCCGAAGGTCTCTATCACAACACCGCCGCCATCATCGACGCGGACGGCAGCTATCTGGGCAAGTACCGGAAGATGCACATTCCGGACGACCCCCAGTACTACGAGAAGTTCTATTTCACGCCCGGCGACCTTGGGTTTCGGGCCTGGGACACCCGCTTTGCCCGGATCGGCGTGCTGGTGTGCTGGGACCAGTGGTACCCGGAAGCCGCCCGGCTCACCGCGCTCCAGGGCGCGGAGATTCTCTTCTATCCGACCGCGATCGGCTGGCTTCCTCCCGAAAAAGCGGAGTTCGGCGAGCGGCAGCAGAGCGCCTGGGAAACCATCCAGCGGTCTCACGCCATCGCCAACGGCTGTTACGTGGCCTCGGTCAACCGGGTGGGGCTGGAGCCCGGTCCGGCGGGCGGGCTGGAGTTCTGGGGCGGCAGCTTCGTCGCCGATCCCAACGGCCGGATCCTGGCCCGGGGCGGGACCGGCGAAGAGACCCTGGTGGTGCCCTGCGACCTGAGCCAGGTGGGCGTGGCCCGTACCCACTGGCCTTTTCTGCGGGACCGGCGGATCGACGCGTATGCGGGGATGACGTCCCGGTATCTCGACGATGCGTCGTGAGAGGTGAGACGTGAGACGCAAGACGGGTCCTTCCATCTCACCGCTCACATCTCACCTCTCACCAGCGGCCCAGGGCTTCCGGATGCCCGCCGAGTGGTCGCCCCACCGGGGCACCTGGCTGAGCTGGCCCCACAAGGCGGAGTCGTGGCCGGGGAAGTTCGAGCCGGTGCCGCTGGTGTTCGCGGAGATCGTGCGGCACCTGGTACCCCAGGAGGCCGTGCACCTCAATGTGAACGGTCCGGAGCAGGAGGCGGCGGTTCGCGAGCTGTTGCGCGGCGCCGCGGTGCCCACCGAGGGGGTGCGCTTCCACCATCATCCCACCGACGATGCCTGGTGCCGGGATCACGGCCCCATTTTTCTGCAGCGCGACGAGGGGGGAGGGCGGGAGCAGCTCATCCTGGACTGGGGCTACAACGCCTGGGGGGGGAAGTATCCGCCCTTCGCGCTCGACGACGTGGTTCCGACCCGCATTGCCCGGGAGCTCGGCCTCCCGGTGGTCTCACCCGGCATCGTGCTGGAGGGCGGCAGCATCGACGTCAACGGGGCCGGCCTCCTCCTGACCACCGAGCAGTGCCTGCTCAACCCCAACCGGAATCCCACCCTGTCCAAGGGGGAGATCGAGGCCTGCCTCCGGGACTATCTCGGGGTGGGGAAGATCCTCTGGCTGGGGGACGGGATCGAAGGCGACGACACCGACGGGCATATCGACGACCTGACCCGGTTCACCGGCCCGGGCACCGTGGTGACGGTGGTGGAGGACGATCCCCGCGACAGCAACTACGGCCCGCTGCGCGACAACCTCGCCCGGTTGCGGAGCATGACCGACGACGCCGGCCGGCCTTTCCGGATCGTGGAGCTGCCGATGCCTCCGGCCCTGTATCAGGACGGCCAGCGGCTGCCAGCCAGCTACGCCAACTTTTACATCGCCAACGGTGTGGTGCTGCTGCCGGGTTATGACGCCCGGCGCGACGCCATCGCCCGCGACGCCCTCGCCCCGCTTTTCCCCGGGCGGCGCATCCAGATCATTCCGTGCACCGATCTGGTCTGGGGGCTGGGCGCGATTCATTGCGTGACCCAGCAGTGGCCGGCCTGACCCCACGCTGTGTCCTCGCCGCGCCCGCCTGTCGTCCCTGACTCAGACCCTCTCTGAGCGAGGTGCGACAATGCGGACCCTCGTGGTATCGAACTTCCTCAGCGTCGATGGCGTCATGCAGGGCCCCGGCGGCCCGGAGGAGGACCGGAGCGGCGGGTTCGATCGCGGTGGCTGGATCGTGAACTACTGGGACGACGACATGCGCTCGCTGCTCGGGGGATGGAATCAGCAGGCCGAGAGCCTGCTCCTCGGCCGCAAGACCTACGAGATCTTCGCCGCGCATTGGCCCTATGCCCCCAAGGACGACCCCCTCGCGCCCAAGCTGAATGCCATGCCGAAGTTCGTGGCCTCCCGCACCCTCACCAAGCTGGACTGGAACAACTCCACCCTGGTCCAGGACCCGGTTCCCCAGGGAGTGGCCCGGCTCAAGCAGGACGGGAACGGCCTGATGCTGATCTTCGGCAGCGGCGAGCTGGTCCGGAATCTCCTGGGCCACGACCTCATCGACGAATTCCGGCTCTGGATCTTCCCCCTGGTTCTCGGCAAGGGAAAGCGAATGCTGGACGAGGGCGTCGCCCCGGCGGGGCTCAGGTTACAGGAAGCCCGACCCTTCAGCACCGGGGTCGTGCTCCAGCGCTACCAGCGGGCCGGCAAGCCGAGCTACGGGTCGTTCCTGAATCACCATCCGCCGCAGGTGGAGCTGGAGCGGCGGCGGCGGTTCGCGGAGGCCAAGGCGTGAGCCAGCAATAGCCTGTTGCCTAGGTGTCAGCGACCATCTCTTCCAGAGCAGCCACCAGGGCGTCGGGCGAGAACGGCTTCTGCAGGAAAGTCTGCCGGGGATGGGAACGGATCTCTTCGCTGACCTCGTCCCCCGTGTATCCCGAGAGGAAGACGACCGGTATGTCGGGACGGAGCCGGCGCATCCGGCCGACCAGCTCCCGTCCCCCCATCCCGGGCATGACCACGTCGGACACCACCGCGTCGATGTGGGGGTGATTGCGGTTGAGCAGCTCCAGGGCTTCGGGGCCGGTCCGCGCCTCCACCGCGCGGAACCCGTACTGCTCCAGCACCCGGCGAGTGAGCCGCCGCACGCCCTCATCGTCCTCCACCAGCAGCACGTTGGCCCTCCGGGCCATGCCCGGCGGGGTGAGCCGCGGGGAAGCCACTTCGCGGGGCGGCCCCGCCGACTCGGCGATCCGGGGAAGGAAAATCCGGATCACGGTGCCGTGGCCCGGCTCGCTCTCCACCGTGATCATCCCGCTGCTCTGCTGCACGATCCCGTAGACCGTGGAGAGTCCCAGCCCGGTCCCTTCCCCCACCGGCTTGGTGGTGAAGAACGGCTCGAAGATCATGGACTGGGTGGCCCGGTCCATCCCGATGCCGGTGTCCTGCACGCTGAGCGAGACGTAGTCGCCCGGCGGGATTCCCCGCGCGCTGGGATCCTCCCGGCCCGGCACCAGGAGCCGGCGTCGGGTCTCCAGGGTGAGGGTGCCGCCGTTGGGCATCGCATCCCGGGCATTGACCGCGAGATTGAGGAGCACCTGCTCGAGCTGGCTGGGATCGGCGCGCACCCAGCCCAGGTCGCGTCCCGGCACGGTGAGGATGGAGATGTGCTCGCCGATCACCCGGCCCAGCATCCGTTCCATTTCCTGCATCAGCTGGTTGAGGTCGACCTCGCGGGGCACCAGCACCTGCCGGCGGCTGACCGCCAGCAGCTGCCGGGTCAGTGAGGTGGCCCGATCGGCGGCGCCCCGGATTTCCCGGACTTCGCCGAGCCGGGGATCCTCTTCGGCGAACTGGTTGGAGAGCACGTCGGCGTAGCCGCGGATGACGGTGAGGAGATTGTTGAAGTCGTGCGCCACCCCGCCGGCCAGCCGTCCCAGGCTGTCCATCTTCTGGGACTGGAGCAGCTCCTCATGGAGCCGTTTCTCGTCGGTGATGTCCACCATCACGCCGTTCCACACCACCCGTTCCGGATCGCTGAGCCGGACCGAGGTCGCGATGTCCCTGAGCCAGGAGATCCGGCCGTCGGCACCCCGGACCCGGAACTCGAAGCTCCAGGGCGCCTGCTTCTCGGAGGCGCACTCGAACGCCGCGGACATCTCGGCGCGCTCCGGTGGCAGCATCCGGCTCCAGGCCTTTTCCGGGTCGGCGTAGATCTCGGCCGGGCGCGCCCCCAGGAGATCCCGGGCCCGCTCGCTCACGAAGGCGAAGCGCTCCTCCCCACCCGGACCCACCACGTACTGGTACACCACGCCCGGAACCGCCGAGGTCACCCGGAGCAGCTGCTCCTCCCGCTCCAGCAGCGCCTGCTGGGCGCAGTGCTGCTCGGTGATGTCGGAGATCGAGAGCACCACGGCGGTAATGGTGCGGTCCAGGTCGCGCAGCGGCGCCGCGTTGACCGCGAGAAAGGTGTACTCTCCGCCGGGCCGCTCCAGCACGATTCGGGCATCCTGCACCGGCTCCCCGGTGGCCACCACCCGCCGCGCCGGCCGCGCGTTATCGGGCAGGAGCGCGCCGCTCGGGGTGCGAAACCGCCACCCCGCCGGGAGGTCCACCCGGTCGGCGAGCTGGTCGCGGGTGATGCCCAGCACCGCCTCGGCGCGGGAGTTGAGGAACAGCACCCGGCCTGCCGGATTCACCACCAGAATGCCGGCCACGCTGGTCGCCAGGATTCCGTCGAGGAGATCCCGTTCGGCCCGGAGGGCCGCTTCGGCCCGCTTCCGCTCGGTGATGTCGCGGACGATCGCCTGGGCCAGCCCCTCCGCGGTACGGCGGACGCTCAGCTCGGCGATGAAGGTGGAGCCGTCCTTGCGCCGCAGCCGGCGCTCCCGGAGCACCACCGAGGCGCGGGCCAGCTCCTCCCAGCCCAGCGGGGTCGCCGCCAGATCGGCCGGATCATATAACGAGGTGACCGGCACCTGGAGCAGCTCCTCCGGGGTGTACCCCAGCATTTCGGCCACCCGCTCGTTGGCCATCAGCAGCCGTCCCCCGGGAGATGCCAGCACGATGCCGTCGGATGCCTGCTCCAGCACGTGGCGATAGCGGGTCTCGCTCTCCAGCAGGACCCGCTCCCGGGTGGTGCTGGCGCGGCGAGCCCGCTCCAGCCGGGACCCCAGCATGTTGGCGAGGGCGAACAGCGCCATGAACGCCAGCAGCTGATCCACGTCGTCCCGGGAGGCGATGGCGAAGGAGCCGGCCGGCGGGAGCAGGAAATACACCGTGGCGAGGGTGAGGAACACCTCCACCGCGACCGCCGCCAGCACTCCCGCCACCAGCAGGGTCGAGAGCGCGGCGAGGCTGGCGGGGAGGAAGGGGATCGGGGTGAAGTAGTCGGGCAGGAGCGTGATCATCCCGAGGGCGGCGACGGTGGACAGGGTGGCCACCAGAATGCGCAGCCGCCGGTCGTCCCCGCCCTCCGGGAAGAGGCGCATACTCAGAAATCCACCCGCATCGAATTCTTCCCCAGGTAGAGTAGATTGAAACCCATCCCCTCACCCCGATTGCCCATGCCCGCGTTGATCGAGTGTGTGCCGAATTTCAGCGAGGGACGGGACCTCGAGGCGATCCGGAAAATTACCGCCCGGATCGAGGCGGTTGAAGGGGCGACGCTGCTCCACGTCGATCCCGGCAAGGCCACCCACCGCACCGTGGTGACCTTCGCCGGCACCCCCGCCGCGGTGGTGGAAGCGGCGTTCCGGGCCATCGCGACCGCGGCCGAAACCATCGACATGCGGCGGCACCGCGGCGAGCATCCCCGGATGGGCGCCACCGATGTCTGCCCCCTGGTCCCGATCTCCGGGATCAGCCTGGAGGAGACCGCCGAGCTGGCCCGGCAGCTGGGAGAGCGGGTCGGACGGGAGCTGGGCATCCCGGTCTACCTGTACGAAGCGTCCCAGCCCGATCCGGCCCGGAAGAACCTCGCGGTGATCCGTTCCGGGGAATACGAGGGGCTCCCCAAAAAACTTGCCGATCCGGCCTGGAAGCCCGACTTCGGACCGGCCGAGTTCAATCCCCGTTCCGGCGCCACGGTCATCGGGGCGCGGGACTTCCTGGTCGCCTTCAACGTCAACCTCAACACCACGTCCACCCGCCGGGCCAATGCGGTGGCGTTCGACGTGCGGGAGAGCGGACGGGGCGAGCCACCCCAGCACATTCCGGGCACCCTCAAGGCCGTGAAGGCGATCGGATGGTACATCGAGGAGTACGGTATCGCCCAGGTCTCCATGAATCTGACCGACCTCCGGGTCACGCCGCTCCACCTCGCCTTCGACGAGACCTGCCGGGCCGCGGAAGCGCGCGGGCTCCGGGTGACCGGCTCGGAGCTGGTCGGTCTGATTCCCCTGGCCTCCATGCTGGAGGCGGGCCGGTATTTCCTGAAGAAGCAGCAGCGCTCGCTCGGCGTATCGGAACGGGAGCTGATCCGGATGGCGGTCCGGTCGCTCGGTCTCGCCGATCTCGCCCCGTTCGACCCCGCCCAGCGAATCATCGAGTACCGGTTGCGGGCGCCCGGCGATCGCGCCCTCGCCGGCCTTTCCCTGGAAGAATTCGCCGACCTGACCGCCTCGGAATCGGTGGCGCCGGGGGGCGGCTCGGTGGCCGCGGCCATCGGCGCGCTGGGAGTGTCCCTGGGCGCGATGGTGGCCAATCTCTCGTCCCACAAACGCGGCTGGGACGACCGCTGGGAGGACTTCTCGCGCTGGGCCGAGCGAGCCCAGTCGCTCAAGGACCGGCTGCTTCGGCTGGTGGATGAAGACACCCGGGCGTTCAACAAGGTGATGCAGGCGCTCGCCATGCCCAAGAGCACCGGCGAGGAACAGCGGGCTCGCGGGGACGCGCTCCAGGCCGCGAACCTGGGCGCCCTGGAGGTGCCCTGGCAGGTGATGCAGGTCGCGGCCGAGGGCTGGGACCTCGTCGCCGCGATGGCCCGGGACGGCAACCCGGCCTCGGCGTCGGACGCGGGGGTCGGAGCTCTGGCGCTGCGTGCCGCCATCCGGGGAGCCTGGCTCAACGTGCGCACCAACGCCACCGGCATCGACGACCAGCGCGCGATCGCCGGCATCCTGAAGCAAGGGATCGTGATCGAGCGGGAGGCGGAGACCCGGGAGGCAGAGATCCTGGGGGTTGTCGAAGCAAGGATGTGAGTCCGGCTAGCGGGATGCGGATGGCGGGAAGCGGATGGCGTCCTCC
>DATCXX010000331.1:0-4881 GCA_036565615.1 Gemmatimonadales bacterium
TCTACGGAACGCTGCCCCTGCGGCCGGGGGTGGAATTCACCTCGGTGTCGGGGCGGCCGGTCGAGCCGGTGTACACCCCGCTGGATCTCGAGAAATCGCTGGGCGGGGTGAACGAGCTGCCCGGCAGCTGGCCGTTCACGCGCGGGATCCATCCCACGATGTACCGGGGCCGGCTCTGGACGATGCGCCAGTTCGCCGGCTTCGGCACCGCGGAGGATACCAACCGGCGCTACAAGTTCCTGCTGAGCCGGGGACAGACCGGGCTGTCGGTGGCCTTCGATTTTCCCACCCTCATGGGATACGACTCCGATCACCCCCGCGCCGAGGGCGAGGTGGGGAAGTGCGGCGTGGCGATCGCGAGCCTGGCCGACATGGAGACGCTCTTCGACGGGATCCCCCTGGACCGGGTTTCCACCTCGATGACCATCAACGGCCCCGCCGCGATTCTCTTCTGCTTCTACGTGGCGGCGGCGGAGCGGCAGGGGGTGGACATCCGGAAGCTCCAGGGCACGGTGCAGAACGACATCCTCAAGGAATACATGGCCCAGCACGCCTGGGTCTATCCGCCCGAGCCCGCCCTCAAGATCATCGTGGACATGTTCGAGTGGGCGGCCGAGCACACCCCGCAGTGGAACACGATTTCGATCTCCGGCTACCACATCCGCGAGGCGGGAGCCACGGCGAGCCAGGAGCTGGCCTTCACCCTCGCCAACGGATTCTCCTACATCGAGCACGGGTTGGCCCGGGGGCTCGCGGTGGACAGCTTCGCGCCCCGGCTCTCCTTCTTCTGGGACGTGCACAACGACTTCTTCGAAGAGATCGCCAAGCTCCGCGCCGCCCGGCGGATCTGGGCCCGGCACCTGCGCGAGCGCTACCAGGCCCGGGACGAGCGCAGCTGGAAGATGCGGTTTCACTGCCAGACCGCCGGGGTGACGCTGACCGCGCAGCAGCCGATGAACAACATCGTGCGGGTGGCCTACCAGGCGCTGGCGGCGGTGCTGGGCGGCACCCAGTCGCTCCACACCAATGCGCTGGACGAGACCCTGGCGCTTCCCACCGAGGAATCGGTGCGGATCGCCCTCCGCACCCAGCAGATTCTCGCCGCGGAGACCGGGGTGCCCAACGCGGCCGATCCGCTGGGCGGCTCGTTCTACCTCGAGGCCCTGACCGACCAGATGGAGCGGGAAGCCGAAGCGCTCTTCGGAGAGATCGACGCGCAGGGCGGGGTGGTGCCCGCCATCGAATCGGGCTGGTTCCAGCGGCAGATCGCCCGGAGCGCGGCCCGGTTCCAGGCCGAGCTGGAAAGCGGCCGCCGGGTCATCGTGGGGGTCAACGACTTCGTGGAGGACGCGCCCCCGCCCGAGATCCTCAAGGTGGGCGACGACGCCGACCGGGTGCAGCGGACCCGCATGGCCAGGCTGCGCGCCGAGCGGGATGGCGCCCGGGTCGAGGCCACGCTCCAGGCGCTGGGCGCCGCCGCGGTGGCCGACCGGAACGTGATTCCCGAGATGCTGGACTGCGCCCGGGCCTACTGCACGCTGTACGAGATTCGCGAGGTGCTCGAGCGGGTGTACGGGGCCTACCGCGAGCCGGTCTTTTTCTAAGGAGCCGGCCGATGGTCTCCCGAGCGCTGACCGACGTGCGCCGCCAGCTGCAGCGGCTGGTGCGGCTCCCGGCGGGGAAGCACTGGATTGTGAGCTGCTATCTCAAGCTCGAGCCGCGGGACCGGGCCCGCGGCAAGTATCTCATCAAGCTCAAGAACCGGATCCGGGACGTGATCGAGGCGCTGCCGGCCGAGGGCCTGGACCGCCAGGAAACCGAGCAGGTAATCGGCGATTTGCACAAGCTCCAGGTGATGCTCCAGCGGCCGGAAGCCCTGCCCTCGACCCAGGGGCTCGCGGTCTTCGTTTGCAAGCCGCTCGGGCTTTTCGAGGTCATTCCGCTTCCCCGGGTGCATCGCTCCCGCCTCCTGGTGGACCGGACCCCGCTGGTGCGCGAGCTCGCCGCCCTGGAGGACGAAGTCGGCCGCCTGCTGCTGGCCCAGGTGGACAAGAACGGCGCCACCATCTTCGAGGTGACCGCCTTCGAGGCCCGCAAGATCGAGGACCTCGACGCGGCCCGGCGCAAGGGCGGCCGCTTCCACACCGACCGGCACGAGGCCCCCGGCATCGGCGAGCACGGCTTTCACAACCGGCTCCGTCATGAGCGGGAGCAGCTCTTCGATGCGGTCGCGACCCGGCTCTTCGACCTCGACCGGCGGGAGCCGGTGCGCGGCATCGTGCTCGCGTCGGCGGGCACCGAAGCCGATGCGCTCAAGATGTTCCTCCATCCCTACGTGGCGGGGAAGGTGGTGGGATCGATCCGGATGGCGCGGCGCAACGCCACCCTGGCGACGGTCCATGGCACGACGCTCGAGGCGCGCGAGGTGTTCGAGCGCAAGCTGGAGCGGCACCTGGTGGCGGAGATGCTGCTGGGGCAGGGATCCGGGTGGTCCATCAACGGGATCGGTCCCACCCTGGAGGCCCTCTCCAAGGGGCAGGTGCGCACCCTGCTGGTGCGGGCCGACGCCAGCGTGCCGGGGTTCCGCTGCGCCGCGACCGGACGGCTCACGCTCAACGCCCGGGATTGCCGGAGCCTGGGCGACGCGGTGCCGGTGCCCGACGTGATCGACGACGCCATCGAAGAGGCGCTTCGCCAGCGGGTGGACCTCGACGTGGTGTTCGAGCCCGATGCGGCGGAGACGATCAACGGGATCGCGGCACTGTTGAGATTCAGATAGAGGGGTCAGGAGTCAGTGGTCAGTGGTCAGGGACTGCGTTCGCTCCGACCCCTGTCCCCTGACCACTGAACACTCGAGGAGATGAATGACTCGTCCGATAAGAATCTTGGTTGCCAAGCCCGGCCTCGACGGCCACGACCGGGGCGCCAAGGTGGTGGCCGCCGCGCTGCGCGACGCCGGCATGGAAGTGATCTACACCGGCCTGCACCAGACCCCGGAGATGATCGCGACCGCCGCGGTGCAGGAGGACGTGGACGTCGTGGGCCTCTCGATCCTGAGCGGGGCCCACATGACCCTGTTCCCCCGAGTGCGCCAGCTGCTGGACGAAATGGGGCGCACCGAAGTGCTGCTCACCGGCGGCGGGATCATCCCCCGCGAAGACATCGAGGCCCTCACGGAGCGCGGGGTCGGCCGGCTCTTCGGCCCCGGGACCCCTACCTCGGACCTCATCCAGTACATCAACGGCTGGGCCGCCGAGCACCTTGAAGACTGAGCCCGCCGCCGCGAGCAGGCCCTCCCGGCTTCGCGAGCTTACCGCGGAGTATCGGGCCCTGGCCGCCCGCCTGGCCGAGGGGGGCGGCGCGGCGCGGGTCGCCAGGATGCACGGCCAGGGCAAGCTCTCCCCCCGGGAACGGGTGGGGAAGCTGCTCGATCCCGGCACCCCGTGGCTCGAGATCGGGTTGCTGGTCGCCTACGACCGCTACGACGGACAGGCGCCGGGAGCCGGAGTCATCACCGGCGTCGGCGTGGTGGCGGGTCGCGACGTGGTGGTGGTGGCCAACGACGCGACCGTGAAGGCCGGTGCCTGGTGGCCCGAGACCATTCCGAAGATGCTGCGGGCCCAGGAAATCGCGATGCGGCAGCGCATTCCCATCATCTATCTGGTGGACAGCGCGGGGGTCAATCTTCCCTTCCAGGGCGGCGTGTTCCCGGGGCAGTACGGCGCCGCGCGGCTGTTCTACTACAACGTGATCATGCGCCGCTACCTCCACGTCCCCCAGATCGCGGCGGTCATGGGTAGCTGCGTCGCCGGCGGCGCCTATCTGCCCGCGCTGTCGGACGTCATCTTCATGGTCGAGGGCACCAGCTTCATGGGCCTGGGCGGCCCCAATCTGGTCAAGGGCGCCACCGGGCAAACCGTGGACGGCGAAACCCTGGGCGGCGCCCGCACCCACACCGAGATCAGTGCGGTGGCGCACTACCAGGCCGCCAACGACGCCGAATGCGTGAGCAAGATCCGGGAGTACATCGCCCGGCTCCCCCTCCCGCCCGGAGTGGCGCATCACCTGACCGCGCCGGTCGGGCCGGCGAGTCCGGCCGATGCGCTCTACGACATCCTCCCCCACGACCACCGGATGGCGTACGACATGCACCAGGTGCTCCGCTGTCTGCTCGACGGCGGGGCCTTCGAGGAATTCCAGGCGGGGCACGCCCGCGAGATGCTCTGCGGGCACGGCCGGATCGAAGGCCGCCCGGTAGCGGTCATTGCGAATCAGCGCGGGCTCATCAAGGGGCAGCCGGGCGAGCGGCCCCGGTTCGGCGGCATCGTCTACACCGAAAGCGCCGAGAAGGTTGCCTACTTCATCGAGAACGCGAGCCGGGAGCGGCTCCCCCTCCTCTTCCTCCAGGACGTGAGCGGCTTCATGGTCGGCCCCGAAGCCGAGCACAGCGGGATCATCCGGGCGGGAGCGCGCTTCGTCGAAGCGATGGCCGCGGCGGTGGTGCCCAAGCTGGTGCTCACCGTCAACCACGCCTCGGGCGCGGGGTACTACGCCATGGCGGGGCAGGGGTTCGATCCCGACTTTATCCTGAGCTGGCCCAGCGGGCGCATGGGGGTGATGGAAGGCGAATCCGCCATCATGGCGGTGCACGGCACCGAGATGGACAAGGCCAGGCAGGAGCATCGGGAGCTTTCCGCCGACACCCAGGCCGCCATCGAGCAGATGCGCGCCGACTACGAGCGCGATCTGGATGCCCGCCATGCGGCGGCCCGGGGTCAGGTGGATGCGATCGTCGCTCCAGAGGATACCCGCGCCGTGCTGGCCTTCCTGCTCCGGGTCACATCCCACTATGGAGGTCCCCATCTGGGGCCTTTCGTCCTG
>DATCXX010000334.1:0-2855 GCA_036565615.1 Gemmatimonadales bacterium
GCTCGAAGGTCACCCGTCCCGGCTGCTGCCGCAGCACCGCCAGGAGCTCGTACCGGTCGAACCATTCGATCAGCGCCCGGGCCGCGTCGTCCGGATCCCCGATCACCACCCGCTGGGCCCGCACTTCGGAAGGCCCGACCACGCTGCCGGCTATCCCGGCTTCCGCCGGCGCCACCACCTCGGTAGCCTGCTCCAGCATGGCCTGCTGGAGATAGCGCGCCGGGATTCCCACTTCTCTGCCGAGCGCGGTCACTTCGTCGGGTGTCAGCCCTTCACCGACGTCGGCCTCGCCGGCCTGCAGCTCGGCTGCGCGCTGCATGATCCGCTCCAGCGCGGCACGGTCGATCTTGCCGGGGGTCAGGTCGGCCATGTCATTCGCTCTTGGTCTCGGCGCCCGGCCCGGCCTGCACCGCCGCCCGGAGCCGGCGCAGCTGTTCCGCCGGATCCAGCCCGGACAGCTTCCCTCCCGACGGTTCGGCGGGAATCTCCGCGGGAGCCGGCGCGGGGACGGGGTGCGGCGCCGCCATGGCGTCGTCGGGCCGCTGGAAGAACGTCTTGAAGAAGTCGATCGGGATCGGGAAAATGGTGGTGGTGTTGTTCTCCGCCGCGATCTCGGTGAGGGTTTGCAGGTAGCGCAGCGTGAGCGAGGCGGGCTGGCTCTGCAGCATCCGGGCGGCCTGGGCCAGGGTCTCGGAGGCCTGGAGCTCGCCCTGGGCGCTGATCACCTTGGCCCGCCGCTCCCGCTCCGCTTCCGCCTGGCGGGCGATGGCCCGGCGCATGCCGTCGGGGAGCAGCACGTCCTTGATCTCCACCGCCGAGACCTCGATCCCCCAGAAGTCGGTGCGCTCGTCGATGATCTGCTTGAGGATGTCGTTCACCTTGCGGCGATCGGCCAGGAGCTCGTCCAGCTCGACCTGGCCCAGCACCGACAGCAGCGTCGTCTGGGCCATCTGGCCGGTGGCGTAGAGGTAATCCTGGATCTCGATGATGGCGAGCGAAGGCTCCAGTACCCGGAAATACAGGACCGCGTTCACCTTGACGGAGATGTTGTCCCGGGTGATCACGTCCTGCGCCGGGATATCCATCGCGACGATCCGGAGCGACACCCGCTTCATATGGGTGAATCCGAGCGGGACGAACGCCACCCCGGGCCCCTTGGTGCTGGTGTACTTGCCCAGGAAGAACACCACGCCCCGCTCGTACTGCCGGAGAATGCGGACGCTTCCGGCCAGGTAGAGAACCGCTGCGATGGGAATCAGCAGGAGCAGATCCACGTTGTCCTCCTACGGCGCGAAGGCTTCGACGATCACCGCGATCCCCTGGCCCCCGCCGATGCAGGCGCTGCCCAGGGCATACCGCTTGCCGATCCGCCGCAGGGTGTGGAGCAGGTGGACGGTGATGCGGGCGCCGCTCGCCCCCAGCGGGTGCCCGATGGCCACTGCCCCGCCCTCGGCATTGGTCCGGGCGCGATCGAGCCCGAGCTCCTTCTCCACCGCGAGATACTGCGCCGCAAAGGCCTCGTTCACCTCTACCCGGTCCATCTGGTCGAGCGTCATGCCGGCCCGCTCCAGGGCCTGGCGCGCCGCCGGCGCCGGACCGATGCCCATGATCTCCGGCTCCACCCCCGCCACGCCCCAGGACACCAGCCGCCCGATCGGCGTAAGGCCGCGTTCCCTGGCAAACTCCGCCGAAGCGACGATACAGGCGGCCGCGCCGTCGGAGATGCCGGAGGCATTCCCGGCGGTGACCACACCGTCCTTGGAAAAGACCGGGACCAGTTTGGCGAGCGCCTCGGCGGTGGTCTCCGGACGCATGTGCTCGTCAGCCGCCCAGGGCTCGGCCTGTTTGGTCTTCCGGTTGGTCAGCGGAACCGGGCAGAGCTCGTCGGCGAACCACCCCGCCTCCCACGCGGCCCGGGCCGCCTGCTGGGAGCGGAGCGCGTAGGCGTCGACCTCGGCGCGAGGAATCCCGTACTTCTTCGCCAGATTCTCCGCGGTGATGCCCATGGGACAGCCGCAATAGGAATCGGTGAGACCCTGCCAGAGCAGATCCTCGAGCGCCGGCGCCGCTCCCAGCTTGGCTCCCCAGCGAATCCCCCGCACCACGTGAGGAGCCTGACTCATGGATTCGGTCCCGGCGGCGAGCACCACCCGTGACTCGCCGAGCAGAATCTGCTGCGCCCCCTGCACGATGGCCTCGAACCCCGAGCCGCAGAGCCGGTTGACGGTGAGCGCAGGGGTGGGAACAGGGCATCCGGCCCGAAGCGCCACGTGCCGCGCGATGTAGGCGCCATCGGCCGAGGTCTGCATCGCGTTGCCCACCACGACGTGGTCCACCAGGTCGGCGGAAATCCCCGCCCGGGCAATGGCCGCCTTGGCTGCCTCGACGCCCAGATCGGTGGCGGTCAGGTCCTTGAGGCTGCCCCCAAAGGAGCCGAACCCGGTGCGGGCCCCGGAGAGGAAGACGATGTCGGGTCGGCCGGCCATGGGGTGTGAGCTCACGAGTAGCGGTGGGGGTCCTTGACCGGCGCGCCGCAGGTGATACAGTGGCGCCATTCCGAGTCGAGCTCGGTCTGGCAGCGCGCACAGGTAAACGGAATAAGCCTGCCGCCGCACCAGGGGCAGAACACCACGGTTCGGCCGGCCGGCATGGCGTGGTGGCAGTGGCGGCACTCGCCTTCGCGGGGGGATTGCTTCGCTTCGCTCACAACGACTGGTGGGATGTCATCGCGAGGTCGCGGAGCGACCGAAGCGATCTCCGCGGTCCGGCGGTATTGCACCTTGTCACCCTGAGGAGGACGCGGAGCGACCGACGCGATCTCGGCGGTGCGGCGGGATGGCTTCGCTTCACCCGCC
>DATCXX010000353.1:0-6819 GCA_036565615.1 Gemmatimonadales bacterium
CGCTCCCGCCAGGCTGGCCGCGCTGCTCGGGGCCGTACCGCCGGCGCTCTGGGCCCGCCGCCCCGCGCCGGGGAAGTGGTCCATTCAGGAGATCGTCGCCCACCTCGCCGACGACGAGCTGGTGGGCGCCTACCGCATCCGGCTGATTCTCGCCGCCCCCGGAACAACCATCCAGGCGTTCGATCAGGACCGCTGGGCCGAGACCGGGCGCTATGCGGCCACGGACCCGTGGCGGACGCTCGCGCTGTTCCGGGCGCTGCGGGAGGCGAACCTCGAGCTATGGCACCGGCTCTCGCCGGCCGAGTGGGAGCGCGCCGGAGTGCATGCCGAGCGGGGGG
This sequence comes from Gemmatimonadales bacterium, assembly GCA_036565615.1. Lineage (GTDB taxonomy): Bacteria > Gemmatimonadota > Gemmatimonadetes > Gemmatimonadales > GWC2-71-9 > JABFSM01. Next base: position 339 of record DATCXX010000353.1, read on the forward strand.
TGGAGTCGATCCGCGACATCGCCGCCTACTACGCCGGCCACGACCTCAACCACTTCGCACAGATCGAGGCGATCCTTGCCCCGGGCGGTACTGCGCCCTAGGGCCGGAGAGCCTCGCGCAACGCCCGGTGTGTCAAGAGGTTGCGGCGCACTGTCGATATGGACCGGCCCCATTCGTCGTCTGGGTAGAGCGCGGAGAGGCCGGGCTTGGACACCAGAGCGAAAGGAAGCGAGGCAACCATGCGGTTCCTGATGATCGTGAAGGCCAGCAAGCAGTCCGAGGCCGGCGTCATGCCGACCGAGCGGGAGCTGGCGGAGATGGCGACGTACAACGAACAGCTGGTCAAGGCGGGCGCGATGCTCGATGGGGCGGGATTGCATCCCTCGCGGGAAGGCGTCCGGGTCAACTTCGACACCGGCAAGCCCCGGGTGATCGACGGCCCGTTCGCCGAGACCAAGGAGCTGATCGCCGGATACTGGCTGGTGCAGTTCAAGACCAAACAGGAGTGCATCGAGTGGGCCAAGCGGGTGCCGTTCAAGGAGGGCGAGATCGAGATCCGGCAGCTGTTCGAGCTGGAGGAGTTCACCCAGGGCCCGGCGGTCGAGCATCACCGGCAGCTCCAAGACGCCATCAAGAAGGCCTGAGGAGACAAGCCATGCGATACATGTTCCTGGTGACCCAGACGAAGGGCGGGCAGCCCCCGCAGGCATTGATCGACGCGATGGAGGAAGCGCGCAAGCAGTCGGTATCCGATGGCGGCATGATCTCGACCGGTGGCCTGGCGCCCCCGGAGCAGGGCACCCGGGCGACGCTGAAAGGCGGCAGGCTCACGGTCACGGACGGCCCGTTCGCGGAGGCCAAGGAGCTGGTCGGCGGTTACGCGATCATGGAGCATCCCACCCGGGAAGCCGCGGTCGAGGCCGGACGCTGGCTGATGGAGATGCACCAGAAGTACTGGCCCGAGTGGGAAGGCTGGGTCGACGTCCGTCAGGTGTTCGAGGCGGCCGAGGCCCATCAGGCGCACGGGTGAGCGACGACGCCGTCCGCCGGTCGATCGATGGAGTCTGGCGGATCGAATCCGCCAGGCTCATCGCCGGGCTGGTGCGGATGGTGAAGGACGTCGGGCTGGCCGAAGACCTGGCCCAGGACGCGCTGGTGGCGGCGCTCACGACCTGGCCCGGGTCCGGCATTCCCGACAATCCCGGCGCCTGGCTGATGCAGACGGCCAAACGCCGTGCCATCGACGAGCTCCGCCGCGGCAAAACGGCCGAGCGGAAGTTCGGCATGCTCGGCTATGAGCTGGAGCAGGCGCAGGCCGAGGCGCCCGACCTCGACAGGGCGCTCGACGATCCCATCGGCGACGACCTGCTCCGGCTGATGTTCATCGCCTGCCACCCGGTGCTCTCCACCGATGCGCGCATCGCGCTGACCCTGCGGCTGGTGGGCGGGCTCACCACCGAGGAAATCGCGCGGGGATTCCTGGCGCCGGTGGCGACGATCCAGCAGCGCATCGTGCGCGCCAAGCGCATCCTGGCCGAAGCGCGGGTGCCGTTCGAGACCCCGCGGCCCGACGAGCTGGCGCGGCGGCTCGCCTCGGTGCTCGAGGTCATCTACCTGGTATTCAACGAGGGCTACTCGGCGACCGCCGGTGACGACTGGGTCCGCCCCACGCTGTGCGACGACGCGCTGCGCCTGGGCCGCATCCTCGCCGGGCTCCGGTCCGACGAGGCGGAAGTGCACGGCCTGGTGGCGCTCATGGAGCTTCAATCGTCGCGGCTCAAGGCGCGGGTCGCGAAGGACGGCACCCCGATCCTGCTCAACGACCAGGACCGATCGCGCTGGGACCGGGTGCTGATCCGCCGGGGGCTCGAAGCGCTGGAGCAGGCGGAGCGGCTGGGGGGGTCATTGGGGCCGTACGCGCTCCAGGCCGCGATCGCGGCGTGCCACGCGCGCGCCAATGCGCCCGAGGACACCGATTGGACCAGGATTTCGGCGCTGTACGACGCACTGGGCCAGCTCACCCCATCGCCGGTGATCGAGATCAACCGCGCAGTGGCGCACGCGCAAGCGTTTGGCCCGGCGGCCGGCCTCGAAATCCTCGACCCGATCCGCCGCCATCCCGCGCTCGCGTCCTACCACCTGCTGTACGCGGTGCGGGGCGACCTTCTCGCCAGATTGGGAAGGACGGACCAGGCGCGACGGGAGCTGGCCCGGGCGGCGAAGCTCACCCACAACGTACGGGAGCGAGCGCTGCTGCTGGCGCGGGTGGAGCACATCGACGACCGTTAGCTACACCCCGTCGTCAGCGGGTGAGTCGCCGCTGGATGGCACGCACCCGTTCCTGCACCGGTCGGGGAAGCCGGACGAGGGCTTCCAATACCAGCCGGCGGAGCCATCTGGCGCGTGAGGACGCGGATCCCCCCGTGATCGGCGCGTAGCGCTCCATGGCGGCGCGCAGGCGAAAATCGGTATTGGTCAGGACGTCCTTGAGATCGGCCAGCAGGCGGCGCCGTGATTCGGGCGCGCCCGCCGCCAGCGTCTCGAGGGTAGCCCAGGCACAATGCGATTCCGCGCGCCGTTCCTGGCGGGTGACCTGGTTGACGGTGCTCTGGTGATAGGCGGCGCTGACCTCCGTGCACGCCAGGGCGCGGCCGAGCGCCATGATCCGCAGCCACAGGTCCGCATCGCCGCCCCGGCGGCACCGGTCCTCGGGGAACAGCCCGGCCTGAAGCAGGGCCTCGCGGCGAAAGGCGCCGGCGCTGGTCCAGATGGGTGATGTCCCAAGCGAGCGCCAGATGGCGAGAAACCCGTCGAAATCCAGCACGGTTTCGGTGACCCGCGGCCCAAGGCTGCCGCCGAACACATCGCGCTGACGGCGGCCATCCGGCCAGACCCGCTCCCAGCCGGTAAAGGCGCCGACCACATCCGATTCGGCCGTGGACACCATTCGGGCCAGCGTGTCCAGGTGGCCGGGATACCATAGGTCGTCGGCGTCGAGAAAGGCGATCCACTGCGATCGCGCCTCCCGGATGGCCAGGTTGCGGGCGGCATAGCCGCCCGGCCCGGGGACCGTGCGGCTCAGGAGGCGGAGTCGCTGATCGGTAAAGCCCTCGATGACGGCGCGGCTGCCGTCCCGGGACGCGTCATCGATCACCAGGATCTCGTCGGGCGGGCGACGCTGGGCGAGGGCCGAGGCGATCGCTGCGCCCACGTGGGGTGCCTTGTTGGATACCGGGATCACCGCGCTGAATGTCAGCAGGCTCATGCGCCTCTCGGTCCTAGGGCCTGGGCGGGGTCATCCCTCCGTCCGCGATGAACTGGGCCATCCGCTGCTCCAGCACCGGGAGCGGCACCGCGCCGAGCGCGAGGATCGGCATGCGGGTCCTCCTCCTGGTCCGGCCAAAAATACCTCGGAAACCAAACGGCGATTGCTTCCGTAGGTCGGCGATGCCCCAGCCTGCATTCCGGTTCGACCTTTCGGTCTACTCCCCCGGCTGCTCGCAGCGGCCCCACGCGCACGATGATCTGAGCCTGAGCATCGCTCTGCGCGGCGCCGTCGCCGAGCAGGCCTGCGACGCGGTCGAGCACGGCCAGGCGCTGAGCGCCGTGGTGAAGGACCCGGGCGTCACCCACGCCAACGAGTTCGGACCCACCGGCGCCTTGATCGCCAGACTTACCATCGACGGGCGCCGTTTTGCGGATCTCGCCGGGGAGCCGGGCGATGCCCCTGCCTGGCGCTGGATTCACCATCCCGTCGCTGCAGCTCCGTTTCTCCGCCTGGTCGATCGTGCCACTCGAGGAGAGAAGGCCTTCGCCGTCGACGACAACGATGTGGTGGATCTCCTCGCCGCCTTCTCGGGCCGAGTCAGGCCAGGGCAGGGAGAGCCGCCCCGCTGGCTTCGGCTCGCCCTGGAGCAGCTCCGCGATGACGATGCCGGCAGTCTCTCGGTCCGCGAGGTCGCGCGCTCGGCCGGGGTTCATCCGGTCTATCTCGCCCGCGCGGTTCGGCGCTGGTACGGCACCACCCCCGCCGCCGAGCTGCGTAGCGCCCGGATCCGGCGCGCCGCCGAAACGCTGGCTCAAGGGACCGAGTCGGCCACGCGCATCGCCCACCGGCACGGCTTTGCCGACCAGCCCCACCTCTGCCGAGTTTTCGGGCAGGCCACCGGCGTTACCCCGGGCCTCTACCGGAGCCTGGTTGCAAGAATCCAAGGCGACGGCCGGAGGACCGCCTAGCTTCCGGGAGCCCCTTTCGCCGGAACCGGTATGCTCCGCATGACCTTGCCCATCCTGCTCGCCGCCCCGCTCCTTGGCCAGGGGCCCCGGCCCGCGCCCGAGTCCATTGCCCGCGCAGTCGACTCTCTCGCTGCCCGCATCGTCTCCGCCGGCCTCACCCCCGGAATGGGCGTGGCCCTGGTGATGGACGGGAGGACGGTGTTCTCCAAGGCCTACGGCATGGCCGACGCGTCCAGGCGGATCCCGGCGAACGAGCGCACGCTCTGGTACATCGCCTCGACCACCAAGTCGTACACCGGGTTCGGGATAGCGCTGCTGGCCCACCAGGGCGTGCTTCGGCTCGATCAGTCGATTGCGAGCCTATTGCCCGGAACCGTCTGGCACCCCAGCGCGGATCCCAACCAGCTTACCCTGGCGCAGTTCCTGTCGCACACCCATCACCTCAACGACAACGCCATCGTCCAGAGCGCGGCGTTTACCGGGGAGATTCCCGAGGCGCGCTGGCCCGAGCTCCTTCGCCTGGCCCAGCCCTCCGGCAACAGCGACCTGGTCTACAGCAACTTCGGCTACAACGTCGCGGCGATGGTGATCGACGCCAAGCGCAAGGAGGGCTGGCGCCGCTTCCTGGACAGCGCGGTCCACGCACCGGCGGGCCTGCGGGAGACCTACACTCGTCTGTCGGGCCTGGATCCCGCGCGGATCGCGGTGCCGCACGCGCTCAAGGCCGACGGCTCCTATGCGGCGGTGCCGTTTTTCAAGACCGACGCCACCATGAATTCGGCCGGCGGGCACGTGGCCACGCTCACCGACCTGGCCCGCTGGGTCACGGTGCAGATGGACGGCGGGAAGATCGACGGCAAGCAGGTCTTTCCCGCCCCGGCGGTAGCGTTGAGCCACACGATGATCGCGCCCCACACCGTGGCCCAGAGCAAGCGGTTTGCCGTCTTCGACCGGGAGGGCTGGGCAGCGGGGTGGGACATCGGGAGGTACGAAGGGGAGCCGATGGTGAGCCGGTTCGGGAGCTATGCCTCCATCCGGTCTCATCTGTCGTGGCTGCCCCGGCGGCGAATCGGCTTCGTGGCCCAGGTCAACGGCCGGCCCGGCTGGAATGCCACCGACCTGATCGCGGCCTACGCCTACGACCTCGAGGCGGGAAAGCCGAATGCCCGGGCGACGATGGAGCAGCGGCTCCAGCAACTCACCGCTCCGCTGGCCAACGGGCTACGGCAGATCGCGACCAACGACTCGACCCGCGCGGCCCGCCAAGTCCCGCTCCCCCGGCCTTTGTCGGAGTACGCCGGCTCCTACGGGCACGACGTGTACGGTACGGTGACGTTCGCCGAGCAGAACGGGGTGCTGACGTTCAAGTGGGGCGCGCTGTCCAGCCCGGTCGAGGTGTTCGACGCCGCCAAGGACATCCTCCGGGTCGAGATCGTGGGGAGCGGGACCACGGTGCTGTTCCGGTTCGATGGCCCCGGGCCGGCACGGGTGATCGAGCTGCAGGGGGTGTCGTTCACGCGAAAATAGGGCGCCCTTCCCGGCGCCCGATCGGCTCGTGATCAGCGCGGGGTCGTGGCCGGCTCCACGCCTTCCCGGCGCAATCGCGCCCGGTCGATGACCCGGCCCCCCTGAATCACCGCCCGGATCCTTCGGGTATTCCGGATGTCCTCCAGGGGATTGGCGTCGAGCAGGAGCAGATCCCCGATCTGTCGCTCGGCGACCGTGCCAAGGTCCGGCGCGTTGAGCACCCGCGCCGCGACGCTGGTCGCCGCCAGCAGGGCCTCCATCGGCGTGAGACCCGACTCGACCAGGAGCTCCATCTCGTGCTGGATACCGAGCGGGAAGGGACTGTCGGTGCCGGTCGCGAGGGTTACGCCGGACTGGCGGTAGCGCCGAGTGCCGGCTTGCTGCCGCGCCACAATGGTGAGGTGACCGGCCCGCGCGGTGGAATCTCCGCCGTACAGCGAGCGGTACGCCGGCGCCAGCAGCGTCGCGACGTCGGGCGCGCTCGCCAGCGACGGGTCGTCGATCGCCCGCAGCATGGAGTAGCGCAGCGCCGCGGTGGGCACCACCCATAACCCGGCCGCCCGCGCCAGCTCGGCGTAGTCGGCCCGCAGCGTGAATCGGTCGCGGGTGCAGTCCAGGATATGTTCCGCCCCGTTCATGCCGGCGGCGACGACCGGCAGGATGTGGGCGCAGTGTCCGCTGACCGGTATGCCGAAGCGATGGGCTTCGCGCACCAGCC
>DATCXX010000368.1:0-4143 GCA_036565615.1 Gemmatimonadales bacterium
CTGGCAGCCCGATCCCGCCGCGCGGTTCATGGCCAACCGGCCGGGGATCGAGGAACATCTCGAGGCCAGCGGGTACCGGTTCTTCTTCGTGGACGCCCACCTGGCCGAAGCCGGACGGCCCCTCGGACTCTACCGGGAAGGCGGCAGGCCCGACGGCATCCCGCTGAGTGACGAGGACTGGAGCAATCCGGTGGCGCGCCGGTCGCCCTACCAGAGCTACGAGGTCTCGCCCCAGCGCAATCGCCGGGGGGTGGTGGCGTTCGTGCGCGATCCGCTCTCCACCCGGCAGGTCTGGAGCCGGCACGGCGGATTCCCGGGCGACGGCGCCTATCTCGAGTTCCACAAGATCAGGTTTCCCGGCGGGCTCAAGCTCTGGCGGGTGACCCATCCCCAGGCCGACCTCGGCCTCAAGGAGCCGTACGAGCCGAACGTGGCGCGGGCCCGGGCCTGGGGGCACGCCGGACACATGGAGTGGATGCTCCGCAATCACGCCGCCGGCCCGCGTACCCCTGGAGAGTCGGTGATCGTGGCGCCGTTCGACACCGAGCTGTTCGGGCACTGGTGGTACGAAGGAATCGAGTTCGTCGCCGATCTCTACCGCCACCTCGCCGCCCGGGGAGGGGTGACGCCGCGGACCGCGTCGAGTCACCTTGCCTTGCATCCCCCGGAGCGCGCCATCGCGCTGGCCCCGGGCTCCTGGGGCGCCAACGGGGATTTCAGCATGTGGCTCAATGCCGAGACCCGGTGGACCTGGGAGCGGCTCTGGCAGCTGGAGTCGCGCTTCTGGGAGGTGGCCCGACGGACCATCGCCGACCCGGCCTGCGAGCGGGTGCTGGCGCAGGCAGCCCGCGAGCTGCTGTTGCTCCAGTCCAGCGACTGGCAGTTCATCATCAGTACCGGCGCGGCGGCGGACTATGCCACCCGGCGCTTCACCGGCCACGCCGAGGACCTCGACCGGCTGCTCCGCGCGCTGGAACCCGCGGTCGGGACCGACCGGTCCGCCGCGGAGCAGGACGCGGAAGTGCTCCGCCGCCGGGACGACGTGTTTCCCGGGATCCTTCCGGTGCTGGCGGGAGTGCTGCGGTGACGGCGGCTGTCCATTCGGTCGTCATTCACGCCCATTTCTATCAGCCGCCCCGCGAGGAACCCTGGCTCGAGCTGGTGGAGGCCGAGCCCAGCGCGGCGCCGTTTCACGACTGGAACCGGCGGATCGAGCGGGAGTGCTACCGCGCGGTGGTGGCCGCGCGGGTTCCCGGACCGGATGGACGGATTGCCCGGGTGGTGAACACGCTGGAGCAGATCAGCTTCAACGTGGGCCCCACGCTGGCGGACTGGCTGGAGAAGGAGGCCCCGGAAACCTGGAGCGCGATGGTGGAAGCCGACCGCGACAGCCGGCTCCGGCTGGGCGGCCACGGCAATGCGCTCGCGATGCCCTACCATCACAGCATCCTTCCGCTCGCGTCCCGCCGGGACAAGACCACCGAAGTGCGCTGGGGAATCGCCGATTTCCGGCGCCGCTTCGGGCGCGACCCCGAGGGGATGTGGCTGCCCGAGACCGCGGTGGACGACGAGACCCTCGACGTGCTGGCCGCCGAGGGCATCCGCTTCACGGTCCTGGCGCCCCACCAGGTAACCGGGGCGCCGGCCGGGGGCATGCCGGGCCGCTACACCACATCCGGCGGCCGCAGCATCGCGCTGTTCATCTACGACGGCCCGCTTTCCCACGACGTGGCCTTCGGTCCCCTGGTGACCGACGGCACCCGCTGGGCGCCGGCCATCCGGAGCCGGATGCCGCGGGAGGGTCCGGGTCTGGTGTCGATCGCGACCGACGGAGAGACGTACGGGCATCATCACCGCTTCGGGGAGATGGCGCTCGCGGCCGCGCTGGACCGGCTGAGTCGGGACCCGGGCACCTGCGTCGAGAACTACGCCTCCTTCCTCGCCCGCCATCCCGCGACCGCCCAGGTCGGGCTGGTGGGGCCCAGCTCGTGGAGCTGCGTGCACGGGGTAGAGCGGTGGCGGGCCGACTGCGGCTGCCGCACCAAGGAAGGGACCAGCCAGGCCTGGCGGAGGCCGCTGCGGCAGGCGATGGACGCGCTGGCCGTCGAGCTGCACGGGCGGTTTGCCGATGAAGCGGCCGCCTTCTTTCCCGATCCCTGGGACGCGCGCGACTCCTACGCGACCGTCGGCCTGCCCTCGCACCTGCCGGTGCGGGCGCGGGAGCTGCTCGAGCTGGAGCGGAACACCCTCCGGATGTTCACCTCCTGCGGCTGGTTCTTCGACGACCTGGCCGGGCTGGAGACCGTGGTCTGCCTGCGCTACGCGGCCCGGGCGATCGAGCTGGCCGGCCCCGACGCCCCGCTGCTGGAGGCGGGATTCCTGGAGCGTCTGGAGGAAGCCCGGAGCAACGACCCCACCGCGGGCACCGGACGCGAGGTGTATCTCGGGGCGGTGGCGGCGTGGCGGCCGGGCCACCTGCGCGCGGCCGCGGGTTATGCTGCGCTCCTGGCCGTGGCGCCCGACGCGGTGCGTTCCGCGGTCGGCGCCTACCTGGTCGGATCGAACGGGCCGGGCACCCTCTCGGTGCAGCACCGGCGCACCGGCGCGATCTGGACGGTGCGGGCCGAGGTGCGCCGCCCCGACGGCGCGACGGTGGACACCGTCACCCGGGCGGAGCCCGACGGAGACGGCAAGACCTTTCCGCTCGGCTGGCTCCCGGAGTACGAGCAGGAGCAGATCCGCCTGACGCTTCGGCGGGAGCTTCGCCGCCAGGTGCTCACGCCCGAGGAGGACCGCCAGATTGCCGAGGGGACCCTGCGATTCGACCGAGCAGTGGCGTTCTCACTGGTGCGGCAGCTGCCGGCCGATCCCCGCGAGGCCCACGGGCTCGACTTCGACCGCCTGAGCCGGACCCTCGATCTGCTCACGCTGGAGCGGCTGGCCATTCCCTTCGATGCCCAGACCCGGTTCTACCGGATCCTCACCCGGGGGCCGCGGGAGACCCGCCGCCGTTTCGCCCAGCTGGCTCCGCGGTTCGGTTTCATCTCGGCCCCCGCTGAAGGCTGATGGCTGACGGCTGAAGGCTCTAGTTCTTGAGCACCACTTCGAAGGGAGCCCGCACCACCAGGCGATAGGAATACTCCCACCGCGATTTCGAGAGCGCGATGCTCTTGAGGTTGTCCAGCCGGTGGAACCTGAGCTCCCCGTCGAGGGTCACCTCGCCCTCGATGGTGGCGCGCCGCAGGATTCCCACTTCCCAGTACTTTCGCCGGGAGCGGTAGAAGCCGGGATCGGCGCCTACCGAGTTGTAGTTATTGTCCCCCTCCTGGGCCAGGTAATCCCGGCCCCACCAGGAAATCGAGAACAGCTCGAACCAGCCTCGCGGCGTGACCCCGGCCCGGAGATACCATCCGCTGCCCTGGTCGGGCCGGCCCGGCGGGGCGGCGGGATCCACGTTGCCGGAGCTCCGGAGCCGGAACAGCGCCAGCGAGCTCTTCCCCAGCCAGCGGAGCGAGTCCGCGACGGTCAGGCCCAATCCGGAGGCGACGTTGTTGGTGACCGGGACGCCGGCGTCGAAGAGCTGCCCGCCATGGTGGAGGCCGTGGAGCTGGCTCTCCAGGGTGAGCCGCCGCCAGGGGCGGACCCGGACCACCCAGCCGTAGTCGAACACCTCCCGCTGGCCCTCACGATTGAGCTTCTGCCAGTTGAGGAACACCTCGCCGTCCCAGACCCGGCGCCGTTCCCGCCAGCTCAGCCCGTATTCGATCGGTCGGGTGAGCTCGAGGGTGCTGACCTCGAGCGGATCGAGCATCCCGCGGCGGCGCTCGGGAACCAGCGTCCCCAGGGTGCCGGTCGAGGTGGCGGTGCGGTACTGGAAGGTGATCACCGGCTTCTCCGTGGCGAGGAACTCGTCCGAGCCGGAGCGGTGATCGACAAACACGCCCAGGTGAAGCGCGGTGCGCTCCCCGGTGCGCAGCCGGAGCGCCGAGCGCACCTGCGCGCCCAGGATGGTCTCCCCGACCCGGTAGGGGGTGAAGAATTCGGTGTTGTCACCGTAGAGCGTGGCGTTGGTGGTCCAGGCGAGCGACTGCGCGGCAGCGGGAACGGCGCGCGGCACCAGGAGGAGCGTGACGCCGAGAGCGC
>DATCXX010000390.1:0-3380 GCA_036565615.1 Gemmatimonadales bacterium
CCGCCGAGTCCCTGGTCCGCTGGGCGACGATCAGCTCGCGAGCTTTGGCGACGCCCTGCTGGTAGATCCGGAACTCGCCCTCGTTGCGAAGCTCGGCCGAGAGGGTGGGCGGAATCTGCCGGAACTGGGCTTCGCCTTTGACCAGCTTGTCGAAGTATTCGTTCACCTTGTTCGCGGCGAGGGTGCGGCGCTCCGTCTCCGGGGTCTTGGAGGAATCCGCGAATTCCGGCCCGTTGAGCCCCATGGCCTCGCGCAGGGTGGCGATCACCGTGCTGAACTGGCTGGACATCTGCTGGAACAGCGCCGGATTGACGGTGACCTTGGCCGAATCGGCCTGCTTGAGCAGGATTTCATTCTGGGCCAGCGACTTCACGAACCCTTCGAGGATCGTGTCGTTGGCGGTCTTGATCTGGGCCGAGGACTGCATGGGCAGCGCCTCGAGCCAGGGCACCAGGTCTTTCACCTCGAAAGAGCCGCCCTTGTAGCTCACCAGCTCCTTCCCCGACTTCCGGGCCGCGCCGGGATCGGCCGCCGCGGTGCGCACCGCCGCCGCCGCGCCGGGCTTGACCTTGAGCTCGCTCCGGGCGGTCAGATCGGCCATGTAGGCCGAATCCGCCTTGGAGACCTGCATCTGGGTGTAGAACGGGGTGATCCGGTCGCGCACTTCGGTCAGGGGGGGCCGCCGAATGATGTGGAACCCGAACTGGGACTTGACCACCCCGCTGATCGCGCCGGGCGCCAGCTCCCAGGCCGGCCCCTCGAACTCGGGCACGAACACCGGCCGCTGCGGGGTGCCGCGGGGACCGGGCGGGAGATAGCCGCCGTCACTCTTGCTCCCGTCGCTGCTGTGCTGCTGGGCCAGCTTGGCGAAATCGCCGGTGCGCGCCTGGGCCAGCACCCGCTCGGCCTGGCTCCGGGCCCGCGCCGTATCGGCCCCGGTGGACCCGGACGGAATGATCAGGATGTGCTGGAAGAGCCGGATCTCGCCGGCGTTGTAGAAGCTGTCCACCTCGGCCGGGGTGATCGCGCTGCGCCGGGCGATGACCGAGTCGTGCCAGGCCTGGATCTTGGACTCGCTGATCTGGGGCCACATGAGCTTGGTCAGGGTGACCGAATCGGTCTCCAGCTCACCCCGGGCCACCCGGTCGGCAAAGAGCGCCATGTCCACCCAGATGCCGGTGATCAACCCGGCCGCCTCGGGGTTGGCGGTGGGCCCGCCCAGCCGGGTAATGATCTCGGCCACCCGCGCCGACGGGAGCTCGAGATCGCCCACCTTGGCCGCGGTATCGGTGCGGGAGGTGAAGGTGTCCCGGAGGCCGCCGCAGGCGGTGACCACGAGTCCGGCTACGAGTGCGAATCCAGCGCGACGCATGACGATCTCTTCCGTTGGTGTGGGACCACGTCTTCGTGAGAGGTGAGATGCGAGACGTGAGACGGAAGAACGTCTCACCTCTCACGTCTCACGTTTCACCGCTTACCGCTCACCGCTCACTGCCTACCGTACTGACGGTCACCAGCGCCCGGACCAGGGCGGGGATGATCGCCTCGCCGCCCAGGCGGGTGAGCCGGAGCGAGAGCGGCACGGTGCGGCGCACGTCCGCCGCCAGCTGCACGTTGTCGAGGGCGGAGGTCAGCCTGGCCATCCGGGGCGAGGCGCCGGCGCGGAACGTCACCCGGGCTTCCTCGCCCCGGACCAATATGTGCTGAATTCCCAGCGCTCCGCCGAGCACCCGGAGCCGGGACAGATCGAGCAGCCGGTCGGCCTCCTCCGGGAGGGGTCCGAACCGCTCCCGCATTTCCTGCCGCAACTCATCAATTTCGCCGGATGAGACCCCCCGCGCCAGTCGGCGGTAGAGGTCGAGCTTGGTGTCGTCGTCGGCGATGTAGCGGTCGGGCAGGTGGGCCGGCTTGTCGAACACCACCTCCGGCGGCTGGGGGAGCCCACTTGGCGTCGTTGCGTCGTTGCGTCGTTGCGCCCGGAGGGCGTTCACCGTCTCTTCCAGCCAGCGGAGATAGAGGTCGAATCCCACCGCGTGGGCATGCCCCGACTGCTCCGCGCCCAGCAGGTTTCCCGCCCCCCGGATTTCCAGGTCCTTGAGCGCGATCCGGTAACCCGCGCCCAGATCGGTATGATGCTCCAGCACCTTGAGTCGTTCCTCGGCCACCGGATCGATCAGGTCGGGGGCGATGAGGTAGCAGTAGGCCCGCCGGTGGCTCCGGCCCACCCGGCCGCGCAGCTGATAGAGCTGCGCCAGCCCCAGGCGGTGGGCATCGTGCACCACCATCGTGTTGGCATTGGGAACGTCCAGGCCGGATTCCACGATCATGGTGGAGACGAGGATATCGACTTCCCCGTTCACAAAGCCCCGCATGATCTTCTCCAGCTCGACCGCCGGCATCTGGCCGTGAGCGACCCCCACCCGGGCCCGCGGGGCCAGGTGGCGGACCCGGGCCGCGATGGTCTCGATGGTCTCGATCCGGTTGTGGACGAAAAACACCTGCCCGCCCCGGTCCAGCTCCCGGGCCATGGCTTCCTCCAGCAGCCCGTCATCCCAGGGCTCCACGAAAGTCAGGATCGGGGAACGGTCCCGGGGCGGCGTTTCGATCAGGGTGAGATCCCGGAGCCCGGCCAGCGACATGTGGAGAGTGCGGGGGATCGGCGTCGCGGTGAGGGTCAGCACGTCGATGCTGAGGCGCAGCTCCTTGAGCCGCTCCTTGTGGCGGACCCCGAAGCGATGCTCCTCGTCCACTACCAGGAGCCCGATTTCCTTGAACTGCACGTCCCGGGAGAGCAGCCGGTGGGTGCCGATGACGATATCGGTTTTCCCCTCGGTGAGCTGGCCCAGCGCCTGCTTCTGCTCCTTCGCGGTCCGGAACCGGGAGAGGACCTCGACCTTGACCGGATAATCGGCCAGCCGCTCGGTGAAGGTGCGGCCGTGCTGGTCCGCGAGAATGGTGGTCGGCACCAGGATGGCGACCTGTTTGCCGCCCTGCACCGCCTTGAAGGCGGCCCGCACCGCGACCTCGGTCTTCCCGTAGCCCACGTCGCCCACCAGCAGCCGGTCCATGGGGACCGGACGCTCCATGTCGCGCTTCACGTCCTCGGTGGCCCTGCGCTGGTCGGGGGTGTCTTCGTAGAGGAACGCCGACTCCAGCTCCCGCTGCCAGCGGGTGTCGGGGGGAAACGCGAACCCGCCGCTCACGCTTCGCCGGGCGTAGAGGTCGAGCAGCTCGGCCGCCATCTGCTGGATCGCCTCGCGGGTCTTCTCCCGCTGCTTCTTCCAGGCGGTCCCGCCCAGCCGGTGCAGCTTGGGCGGGGCCTGGTCGCCGTCGTCCCCGGCGGCGCGATACCGCTCCAGCTGGTCCAGCCGGTAGAGCGG
>DATCXX010000415.1:0-3423 GCA_036565615.1 Gemmatimonadales bacterium
GACTGGCCGGTGCAGAGTGCCGGGAGCTACGTGGCCGCGCTCGATCCCGAGCTCACCGACCCGCTCCGGCGGGAAGGCCTGGCCCGGGAGCTGGTCAACCGGATCCAGCGGTTGCGCAAGGATGCGGGTTACGAATACACCACCCGGATCGAAGTCTCGATCGAGGGGCCGGCGCCCCTGCTCGACGCGGCGCGGGATCATGAAGCAGTCATCAGGTCCGAGACGCTGGCCCGGGTGCTGCATATCGGGGCGGCGGGCCCGGCGTCCGACCGGCAGGAGACACTGGACATTGACGGGCATCAGGCAGTGATCGCGGTTCAGCGTTACGTCTCACCTCCCACGGAACGGCCATGAACAAGAAGCAGCTGCAGCATCTCGAGTCCCGATTGCTCGACGAGCGGGCGCGGGTCATGAAGGAGCTCGGGTACTACGACGAGTCCTTCAACAACACCTTGCAGTCCTCCGACGGGGACCTGTCGTCCTACTCCTTCCACATGGCGGATCAGGGCACCGACACCATGGAGCGCGAGAAGCAGTTCCTGTTCGCGTCCCAGGAGGGGCGGTACCTCTGGCACGTGAACCAGGCGCTTCGGCGGATGTACGCCGAGCCGGAAAACTTCGGCAAGTGTCACCAGTGCGGCGCCGAGATCGCCTTCGAGCGGCTGGATGCCCTCCCCCACGCCCGGCTCTGCATCACCTGCAAGGAGAAGGAAGAGGATGAGAAGCGCCGCTGAGCCGCGCCGCCTCTTCTGGGCGTCGGCGCTCGGGCTGCTGGCGGCGGACATCATCTCCAAGCGGATCGCGGAGACCGCCCTGCTGCCGATTCCGCCGGTGCGGGTGCTGGGCGAGTGGATCCAGCTCCGCCTGGTCTACAACCAGGGTGCCGCGTTCGGGCTGCACCTTGGGGAGTGGTCGCGCTGGATCTTTCTCGCGATCGCCCTGATCGCGGTGGTGCTGCTGTACCGGATGGCGCGCTCCAGCTCGCCCCGCGACCTGCTCCGCCAGGTGGCCTGCGGCCTGGTGGCCGGTGGCGCCGCCGGCAACCTGGTGGACCGGATCCGGAGCTCCCAGGGCGTGGTGGATTTCATCGACGTGGGGATCGGCATGACCCGCTGGCCGACGTTCAACGTGGCCGACATGGGGGTGAGCTGCGGCGCCATCGCCCTGGCCATTTCGCTCTGGATGGAAGACGCCCGGCGGGCCCGGGCCGAAGCCGCGCCCAGCCCGTGAGCAGGGACTCTGGCTGACGTTCTCTTTTCCGTGGCCGCCGCGGTGGCCGAGCGGATCGACCGCTTCCTCGCCGATCAATTGAGTCTGTCCCGGACCCAGGCGGCCCGGCTGGTGGCGGCCGGCGCCGTCCGGGTCAACGGCAAGGTGGTGCGGGCCTCCCGGATTCCCGAGTACCGCGAGCTGGTCGAGATCGCCTTCCCCGAACACGAAGCGCCCCGCACCCTGGCGCCGAATCCGCTCGCGCTCGATGTCGTCTATGAAGACGACGACCTGGCGGTCATCGACAAGCCGGCCGGCCTGGTGGTGCATCCCGCCCCGGGGCACTGGGACGACACCCTGGTCAACGCGCTGGTGGCCCGCGGCACTACGCTCTCCGGCGGCGCGGCGGGACGTCCCGGCATCGTCCACCGGCTCGATCGCGACACCAGCGGCCTCATGGTGGTGGCCAAGACCGACCTGGCCCACCGGAAGCTGGGCGCCGCGCTGGCGGCCCGGCAGATCCGGCGGGCCTACGCGGTGCTCTCCTGGGGCCACTTCGACTCCTCCCCGGTGGTGATCGAGGCCGCGATCGCGCGAAGCCCCACCGACCGCAAGCGGATGATGGTCCGCGCCGATGGCCGGGCCGCGCGGACCGACATCCATCTGCTGGCCCGGTTCGCGGTGTGCGACCTGGTGCGGGCCGAGCTCCATTCCGGCCGGACCCATCAGATCCGGGTCCACCTCGCCCATGCCGGCCATCCGGTGGTGGGCGATCCGGTGTATTCGGGAGGCGGGCCCCGCCGAATGACCGGTCCCGGCCGCCAGGAAGCGGAGCGGCTGGCCCGGGCCACACCGCGCCAGGCTTTGCACGCCGCCGAGCTGCTGCTCCGGCATCCCATTTCGGGGAAGCGGCTCGCCTTTCGCTCAGAGTGGCCCGACGATCTGGCCGAGGCGCTCCAAGTTGCCCGGGGGCAGGACTCCCAAGTTGCTCCGGCACCGGGACTTACATATTTTGAGTTCTTCAAGTACCGAGCCGATGACTGAGCGCGGACCCGGAAGGGTCGTGGTCTGCCGCGTGGGTGAGGAGCGATTTGCAGTATCAGTCACTTCCGTGCGGGAGATCCTCGCCGCCCCGGAGCTGACCCGGATTCCCGGTGTTTCGACGGCGGTGCGGGGCCTGGCCAACGTGCGCGGCACCCTGGTAACCGCGATGAGCGGTCGGGGGCTGCTGGGGCTTCCCGGGCCCGATTCGGGTGACTGGCTGCTGGTCCTGAGCACCCGGGACGGGCGGGTGGGCGTCGTCATGGATGAAGTTGAGGATCTTCACGAGGAGGCCGGCGCGACTGCGCTGCCGGTACTCGACATCGAAGCGCTGGTTCTGCCTCTGCTGGCGTCGGAGCAGGACCGGGCGTAAGCGAAGAGGGGGTTCACCGTGGGCCATACCGTGCTCGTCTGCGACGACGCGATCTTCATGCGGACGATGATCACCGACATCCTCACCCAGGCCGGCTACGACGTCATCGGGGAAGCCGAGACCGGAGCGCAGGCGGTGGAGAAGTACCGCCAGCTCAAGCCCGATCTGGTCACTATGGATATCGTGATGCCCGACATGGGAGGGATCGAGGCGGTCCGGGAAATCTGCAAGGACAGTCCCGAAGCCAAGATCCTCATGTGCAGCGCGATGGGGCAGCAGGCGCTGGTGGTGGAAGCCATTCAGGCGGGCGCCAAGGATTTCGTGGTCAAGCCCTTTCAGCCATCCCGGGTCCTGGAAGCGGTGCAGCGGCTGCTCGGGTGAGCGCCGGTGGATCTCGCTCGCTACACCGCACTCTTTCTCTCCGACAGCCGAGACCATCTCCAGCGCTGTAACGAGCTGCTCCTGGCCTGGGAGCGGGCCCCGGGCGCGAGCGCGCCGGTGGCGGAGCTGTTCCGCGCCTTTCATTCCATCAAGGGCTCCTCGGCCGCGCTGTCGCTGGAGCCGGTCTCGGCGCTGGCCCACGCCGCGGAGCAGGTGCTGGGCGCGGTGCGGCAGGGAGCGCTGCCGCCTTCCACCGATGTGCTGAACGCGCTGTTTACCGCGGTGGACGGCCTGGCGACGGGTGTCGAAGCGGTCGCTCGGGGGGAGCCCCCCGAGGGCGACCCGGAGCTGATCACCATGCTGTTCGGCCTGGTGCCTCCGGAGCAAGGCCGCACCACGGAGACACCGGTGCTGGAGCG
>DATCXX010000019.1:0-2991 GCA_036565615.1 Gemmatimonadales bacterium
AATTTCTACATCAACGACAAACCCACCGGCGCGGTGGTGGGGCAGCAGCCGTTCGGGGGGGCCCGCGCCAGCGGCACCAACGACAAGGCCGGTTCGATTCTCAACCTGCAGCGCTGGGTTTCCCCCCGGGCGATCAAGGAGACCTTCGTACCGGCGGTCGACTACCGATACCCCTTTATGGCGGGGGAGTAGACCGCAACAGCGACAACGGTCAACGGTCAACGGTCAACTGTGAACGGGAACCGCCTTGCGGGCCTTGCAATCCTGCTCCCGCTGGTTGGGACGCAGGGTGGACCTGCCCGCTACACCGAGGCCCGGCTCGGCTGCGCGACCTTTCGGGAGACCGTGGAGACGGAGATCCGGACCGCGGTAGGCAGCTCGGTCCGCGAGGAGCGCGCCGGCCGAGCCGGCCTGCTGAGGATTCGGGCCAGCTCGGGCGATTCCGGGCTCGGGGTGCTGGCCTGGTTCGATTCGCT
Source organism: Gemmatimonadales bacterium (assembly GCA_036565615.1). GTDB lineage: Bacteria > Gemmatimonadota > Gemmatimonadetes > Gemmatimonadales > GWC2-71-9 > JABFSM01. The sequence continues at coordinate 477 of DATCXX010000019.1, forward strand.
CTCGGTGTGGCGGGAGGGTCCCGAGGGCCGCTCGGTCCCCGACACCGAGGGACTCCTGGGCGGACGCTGGCGCGGGCTGCTGGACCCGCGGGGCCGTTACTCCTCGAGAGTCGTGCCGTTCATTCCCGAGGACGTCGGCGAGGTCGCGGACCTGCGCGGGATCCTGGAGGATTTCTTCCCCCAGCTTCCCGACAGCACATTGGGCGACGGCGCCACCTGGCACTGGTCGACCCACGCATCGACCGACAGCACGACCATCGTCGAGGATTCTCTCGCGATACCGGTGCACCGGGAATCGGCCGAGGCCGGCAGCCTGGTGTGGAACGCGGAGAGTGGTCCGGTCCGGTGGGAACGCGAGATCACCGTGACGGCAAAAATCCCCGCAGGACGACCCTTTCCCCGGGGAGTGGTTTCGGTGGTCAAGCAGGTGGTACGGGTGGAGCGGACCGGCTCGGCTTGCTCCGACCGCTGAGCTACTGACTGACAAATCGACAGGGGACCGATTCCGGTAGCTGATAGCCGACTTTAAGCTCTTGCCTCAAGCCCATAGACCCCATATGTTTACCTAACCCCTTCGGGAGGCCCACCGGGTGCCGGATGCCTTTCTCAGCTCCGACGACTTCGATGAACAGGCCCACCAACTCTACAATCAAGGACGTTACGACGAGGCGCTCGATACGCTGAAGGACGGTCTCGCGCTCTACCCCGGTGCGGTCGAGCTCCACATCGGAATGGGCTACGCCTACCTGGCCCGGGAAGAATTCGCCTGGTCGCGGCGTGCCTTCGAGACCGCACTTGCCCTCGACGCCGATCACGAAGATGCGCTCGCCGGGATGGGGGAAGCGCTGCTGGCGGTGGGCGATCAGGCCGGCGCGGTGCGCAGCTTCGAGCGGCTGCTCCAGCTCGGCTTTCAGGAAGACCACGAGATGATGCTGCAGGCGGGGCGGGCGCTCTTCCGCAGCGGGATGCTGGCGCAGGCCTACCGGTTCTTCGACCTGGCCCAGACCGCGGAGCAGGAGTGCGCCGAAGCGGCCGCCTGCCTCGGCTACGTGTCGCACCGGCTGGGCCGGGACGGCTCGGCGTTCTTCTGGCTGCGGCGCACCCTGGCGATCGATCCCAAGTACGCCGAAGCGCGGATCTATCTCGCCAACATGCTGTACGACCGGGGCGAGAGCGGCGCCGCGCTCGCCCATTTCGAAAAGAGCGAGCCGGAAGATCACTTCGACGAGCTGGGACTCTGGCGCACCATCGAGCTCAAGAAGACCCTCTACCGGCTGGGCGACGACGATGCCGAGCTCACGCCCTGGCTGGGCCGCCTGGGCGAGCTGGCCCCCGATTCCGATCCCACCGAAGACCTGCTCGCGGAAATCGAGGCGCGGCTGGCCGACGGCGGGGTGCGCGATCCGCACCAGCTCGAGCTGTTCGGCGCCCTGGTCGCGGAGGTCCCGGGCATGCTGCGGAAACACAGCCGCCCCGAGGGCCACCTGGTCACTACGCTGGCCGGCCTGACCCTGCGGGGCACCTGGGACGAGATCCTGCTGCAGCTCAAGGCCCACGAGCAATCGTCGCCCCAGCTCTCGCTCTCGGAGTTCATGGCGGGGCTGGCCCGCCGGGGCCGGGAGGAGACCGGCGTCATCATCCCGCTGACCGACGCCGAGGCATTCATCCGCGGCAGCGCCGAAGCAGGAGTCCTTCGGATCGTGCAGTGACCCCACGCTGGACCGCCTTTGTCCGGCGGGAGGTTCTCTCCAACGGCCTGACGCTCCTCGCACAGCGTGACCCCACCGCGCCCGCCGTGGCGGTGGTGAGCCACGTCCGGGCCGGATTCTTCGACGAGCCCGACGCCCAAGTCGGGGTGAGCCACGTCCTCGAGCACATGCTGTTCAAGGGCACTCCGACTCGGGGAGTGGGCGCCATCGCCCGGGAAACCAAGGCGGCCGGCGGGTACCTCAATGCCTCCACCAGCTACGATCACACCTCCTACTACACCGTCCTTCCGGCGGCGTCGCTGCCGGTGGCGCTCGATCTCCAGTCGGATGCGTTGCGGCGCAGCCTGATCGATCCGGAGGAGCTGCGCCGGGAGCTCCGGGTCATCATCGAGGAAGCGAAGCGGAAGCTGGATCAGCCGGGAGCCGTGACGGCCGAGACCCTGCACGCCCTGCTCTTCGACCACCACCGGATCCGGCGCTGGCGCATCGGCACCGAATCGCACCTGGCCGCGATGACGCATCAGGAAATCGTGGGGTATTACCGGTCGCGGTATGTGCCGGGGCGCACCATCGTCGCGATGGCCGGCGATCTCGATCCCGAGGCTGCCATCGGCATGGCCCGCGATCTGTTTGCCGGCTGGCCGGCCGCCGAGCTGGGACTCGATCCTTCACCCGAAGAACCCCCCCGGCGTGACGTCCGGACCCGGACGCTCCGGGGCGATCTGCATCACGGCCACCTGGTGGTGGGGTGGCGCGCGGTTCCTTCCCTGCATCCCGACGCGGCCGCGCTGGACGTGGCGGCGGCG
>DATCXX010000025.1:0-10203 GCA_036565615.1 Gemmatimonadales bacterium
GAGCTGCCGCCCCACCGCCTCCTCTCCGGGCCAGAGCAGGTCGGCGATGCGCTGGCTGATGATCACCCGCCAGGGCTTGGCGAGCTGGTCGGCCGGGGTGAAGTCGCGGCCCCGCAGGAGCGGAACCCCCAGGGTGCGGAAATAGCCGGCGGTGATCATCCGCCACCCGGCCCAGGGGACCTGGTCGGATGGGGGATCCGGCTTGTCGGACGCCGCGAAGCCCATGCCGGTGCCGACGCCGCGGAGCGGCCGCATCGAGACCGCCGCCACCGAGGTGATGCCGGGGTGGCCCTCCAGCCGCGCCGCCATCGTGGCCAGGAACTGATCCACCTGTGTTGGCGTATAGGCATCCCCCAGCGCCACCTCGGCCACCACCCGGTCCTCGGTCTGGAATCCCCGGTTGGTCCCGAGCACCGCGCCAAAGCTGCGGAGCAGCAGGCCGGCGCCGATCAGCAGTGCGAGCGAGGCGCTCACCTCGACGGCAACCAGGAGTCCGCGCACCCGCGCGAGGCCCCGGCCGCCCCCGATGTTGCGGTCGCCCTCCCGCAGGGTCGAGCCCAGCTCGCCGTGCGCTGCGTGAATGGCGGGAATGATGCCGGTCGCCAGCCCGGTGACCACCATCGCAAGCGCGGTAAAGCCCAGCACGGCCGGACTCAGATTCACTTCGGACAGCCGGGGAATGCCTCCCGGATCGAGCGAGCGGAGCACCTTGAGCACGCCGACGGCCAGCAGCACGCCGGCCCCCGCGCCGGCGGCGCTCAGAAGCATGGATTCGGTCAGCGCCTGACGGACCAGCCGCCCCTTGCTGGCGCCAAGCGCGGCACGCAGGGCGCGCTCCCGCACCCGGCCGGTGGCACGGGCCAGCGACAGATTTGCCAGATTCACGCAGGCAATCAGCAGCAGAAAGCCCACTGCCCCCATCAGGATCCAGAGCGCCCGGCGCAGGCCCTCACTCGCCACCCAGGCCGACGAGGGCGCCAGGGTGATGCCCATTCCCCGGGCATCCTTGGGAAACCGCTCGGCGATGCCGCGCGCGATCGACGTCAGGTCGGTTCGGGCTGCCTCGATCGAACTGCCGGGGGCGAGCCGCCCGATCACCGACAGCTCCCAGCTTCCCCGGTCGGGGTTGGCGACTCGGCGGAGCGGAACGAAGATATCGGCGGCATCGAGCCAAGGCTCTCCCCGGGGCAGCACGCCGATCACCGTGTGGGAGCGCCCATCCAATGCAATGGATCGCCCTACGACTGCCGGATCGCCGCCGAACCGGCGGACCCAGAGTCCGTACGAGAGCACCGCCTGAAGACCGTCGGCCCCGGCCCCGTCTTCCCCGTCGGCGAAGGTTCTTCCCGCGGCGGGGGTGACGCCCAGGGTCCGGAAGAAGCTCGCGGAGACCGACCCCAGCGACAGCCGCTCGGGGTAGTCCATGCCCGTGAGATTGATCGAGCCGCCCCGCAGCGCCCCCACCGAGGTGAAGGTTTTGTTCTGGTCCTGGATGTCCCAGAAATTCGCATGGCTGAACGAGGAGTTGGTCCAGCCCCGGTCCAGCCGCGATTCCCAGATTTCCACCAGCTGTTCGGGATTCTCGAAGGGCAGCGGCCGCAGCAGAACCGCGTTGACGATGCTGAAGATCGAGACGTTCGCGCCGATGCCGAGGGCGAGGGTCAGGACCGCCACGAAGGAGAAGCCGGGGGTCTTGATGAGCGAGCGCGCGGCATAGCGCGCGTCCTGCCAGAGTGAGTTCACCTTGGGTCTCCGCTTCGTTGAAGTCTCCCGCGCCCGCCAGCGCTCGCCGATCCCCGCCGTGACCAGGTCCGCGGCGGAATAGAGGGCATAGGCGAGCCGCCGCCCCCCGCGCCGGTGCCGCCACGCGGCCCGAAAGGTCTCCTGCATCTCGTCGCCCACCGCCTCGCGCACCCTGCTCGGCAACGCCAGGGCGGCGAACCGGAACAGGAGCAGCGCCAGGACCTCGCTCAACGGGCCGTCTCCGGGAGCCAGGCCCGTTCCCTGGCGACCTGCACCAAGCGCCGCAGCCGTTCGCTTTCGGCCCTCCCCGCCGACCGGCCGCGGGCGGTGAGCCGGTAGTAACGACGGGGGGCGCCGCCGCTCTGCTCTCCCGCTCTCGGCCTGGCCTCCTCGATCAGTCCCTGCTCGACCATGCGGGCCAGGGTGACATAGAGCGTGCCGGGCAGCAGCTGTTCGTTGCCGCGCGTGATTTCCTCGAAGCGCTGCATGATCGCGTAGCCGTGCAGCACATCGTCACCCAGCGCGAGCAGGACGTGAAAGACCGGTGGGCTGAGCGGAGCGGAAAAGCGCACGGGACACCGACGGGTGAAGGACGGGCACCTGCCGCCAACTACCTTATGACACAAGATAGTTGAAAAGGGTTGCGTGTTGGTGGGAACCCGTTGCGACTGCTATGTTTAAGCGTTAGGCGCGGAAAGGGGTGCGGGATGGCCGGCCACAGCAAGTGGAAGCAGATCAAGCACAAGAAGGCCGCGACCGACAACAAGCGGTCGGCGGTCTGGGCCAAGCGCATCCGGGAGATCATCGTCGCGGCCAAGGCCGGGGGCGGCGATCCCGGCGGCAACGCCCGGCTCCGCACCGCGATCGACGCCGCCCGCGCCGTCAACTGTCCCAACGACAACATCGAGCGCGCCATCAAGAAGGGGACCGGCGAGCTGGCCGGGGAGACCTATCAGGAGATCATGTACGAGGGGTACGGGCCGGGGGGCGCCGCCATCCTCATCGAGGCGACCACCGACAACCCCAACCGGACCGTGGCCGAGATCCGCCACGCCTTCAGCCGCAACGGGGGCAACCTGGGCGCCACCAATTCGGTGGCCTGGATGTTCGACCGCAAGGGCCTGATTTATCTGGACGGCGGGCGGTATCCCGAGGACAAGGCTCTCGAGGACGCGCTGGAGGCGGGGGCCGAGGATTTCGCTCCCGAAGGCGATCAATACGAGATCACCACCAGCGTGGCCGGGTTCCACTCGGTGCAGGATGCCCTCAAGGCCCGCAAATACGGTTTCGAATCCGCGGAGCTGGCCATGGTGCCCAAGAACACGGTGAAGGTCGAGGGCGGCGACGCGACCCGGTTGCTCAAGCTGATGGAAGCGCTCGAAGAGCTGGACGACGTCTCCAAGGTTTCTTCCAATTTCGACATCGACGCCGCGACTCTCGCGGAGGCCGAAGCCTGACCGCACCGTGCCCATGAAGGTCCTGGGAATCGACCCGGGAACCGCGACGGTAGGATTCGGCGTGGTGGAACGGCTGGCGACGGCGGGGCGCCCGGTGCGCCTGCTGGAATGCGGCGTCTTCCGCACCCGGGCGGCGGATCCGCTCTCCCGGCGCCTGGCGTCGATCCATGCGGGACTGCTCGAGCTGCTGGAGCGGCACCGCCCCGACGTCCTGGCGGTCGAGGACATCTTCTACGCCACCAACGTGCGGACTACCGTCGTCCTCGGTCACGCCCGGGGAGTCATCCTGCTGGCCGGGGCGCAGGCCGGCGTCGCAGTCGCCGAGTACTCCCCCGCCCTGGTCAAGAAGACCGTGGTGGGCCGGGGCGCGGCGGTGAAGCCGCAGGTGGGATACATGGTCGCCAAGATTCTCAAGCTGGAGGCCGCTCCGTCGCCGGCCGATGCCGCCGACGCGGTCGCGGTGGCGCTGACCCATCTGCTGCTGGGATTCCGGCCGGCCGGACGGCGATGATCACCAGCGTGAGCGGGACCCTCGCCGAGCGGGAGGGAGAAGCGGTGGTGATCCACACCGACGGCGGTATCGGGTACGAGGTGGTTGTACCTCTGGGCGTGTTCGAGCGGCTCCCGGCGCGGGGCGCCCGCTGCGCCCTCTTTACCGAGCTGGTGGTCCGGGAAGACGCCTGGACCCTCTACGGCTTCGATAGCACCGGCGAGCGCACCATCTTTCAGCGACTGCTGGGCGCGACCGGGCTGGGCCCCCGGCTGGCGCTCGCGATCCTGTCCACTCTGGGCCCGGAGCGCACCGTGCGCAGCATCCAGGGCAAGGATGTCGCGGCCCTGAGCACGGTGAGCGGCATCGGCAAGAAGCGGGCGGAGAAGCTCATCGTCGAGCTCTCCGATCGCTTCGCGGATGTGCCGCTCGCGCCGGCGGTGCGCGCCGGACGGCCCGCCGACGAGGCGGCCCGCGCCCTGGTCACCCTGGGCTATGGGTCCGCCGCCGCGGATGACGCCGTGCGCTTCGTGCTGGCCCGGGACAAGACCGAGGACGTCGCCGTGCTGGTCCGCCAGGCGCTCCAGTATCTCACCACCCAGCGAGGAGGCCGGGGATGATCGCCGTGTCCGCCAGTCCGCACCAGACCGCCGAGTGGCAGTGCAGCCGGTGCGGCGCCACCAACCGGAAGCGCGTCGCCGCCGACATCACCGTCACCCGGGACCGCTGCGTCACCTGTCATGCCAAGCATGAAGTGACCGCGGGGGCCCGGCCGGTGCGGTGGAACGCGAGAGCGCTCTGACCCGCCTGGAGATCACCACCCCGGCCGCGCTGCCCGAGGAGGGCGGCGCCGAAGCGGCCCTCCGCCCGTCGCGGCTGGACGAGTTCGTCGGCCAGGCCGCGCTCAAGGCCTCGCTCCAGATCGCGATCGACGCGGCCCGGGGGCGGGGCGATCCGCTGGATCACATTCTCTTCTTCGGGCCGCCCGGGCTGGGGAAGACCACCCTGGCCGCTCTGCTCGCCAAGGAGATGGGAGTGCAGCTCCGGACCTCCTCGGGCCCGGTGCTCGAAAAACCGGGCGATCTGGTCGGGTTGCTGACCGGGCTCGGGGCCGGCGACATCCTGTTTATCGACGAGATCCACCGGATGCGGCCCCAGCTCGAGGAATTCCTCTATCCGGCCATGGAGGATTTCCGGGTGGACGTGCGGATCGCCGACGGACCTAACGCGCAGACCATTCCGATGACGGTGGAGAAGTTCACCCTGGTCGGCGCGACCACCCGGTTCGGGCAGCTCACCCCGCCGATGCGGGCCCGGTTCGGCATCGTGGAGCGGCTGAGCTTCTACCCCGCCGAAGAGCTGGCCCAGATCGTCCGCCGCTCGGCCGGCATTCTCAAGATCCCGATTGCCCCCGAGGGGGCGATCGAGCTGGCCCGCCGGAGCCGGGGCACCCCCCGCATCGCCAACCGGCTGCTCCGCCGGGTCCGCGATTATGCCCAAGTGAAGGCGGATGGCGTCATCACCCAGGCGGTCGCGGCCGAGGCGCTGGCCCGGCTCAACGTGGACGAGTTCGGCCTCGACGACATGGATGCCCGGATTCTCACCACCATCATCGAGAAATTCAGCGGGGGCCCGGTAGGATTGGGGACCATTGCCGCGGCCGTCGGCGAGGATCCCGGCACCCTGGAAGAGGTGTACGAGCCCTACCTGCTCCAGCAGGGGTTTCTGGAGCGGACCCAGCGGGGACGGGTCGCCACGGCCAACGCCTACCGGCGCTTCGGCATCACCCCGCCTCCCGCGAGCGGCGGGCAGGCGGTGCTCTTCGATGGATGATCCACCGCCCGCCCGCCGCACTTCCGACTTCGACTACCCCCTCCCGCCCGAGCTGATCGCTCAGACGCCCAGTCCGCGGCGGGGGGAGAGTCGTTTGTTAGTGGTAAGGCGCAAAGACGCAAAGACGCAACCGGAAGCCGAGTTCGAGGACCGACGCTTCTCTGATATCATCGAGCTGATACCACCGGGGGACCTCCTCGTCCTCAACACCACCCGGGTCCTTCACGCCCGGCTGGTGGGGCGGCGGGCTTCCGGCGCCCCGGCCGAAGTCCTCCTCATCCACCCAGCCGGCGACGGCACCTGGGTCGCGATGGGCAAACCGGGGAGCGCGCTCCGGCCCGGCCGCCCGGTTGACCTGGGTCAGGGAATCTCGGTCGAGACGGTGGAGCTGATGGAAGAGGGATACCGCCGGGTCAGGCTGGTGGGCGCCACCGCCGAGGAGGCGATGGCGCGGCTGGGCCGGGTGCCGCTTCCGCCCTACATCGAGCGGGAGCCCAACGCCGAGGATGCGGTGCGCTACCAGACCGTGTTCGCCGAGCAGCCCGGCAGTGTGGCGGCGCCCACCGCGGGGTTGCACCTTACCGAAGCCATGCTGGACGCGCTGGGCCGCCGCGGCGTCGGGATCGCGAGGCTCACCCTCGAGGTGGGACCGGGAACGTTCAAGCCGGTGGACGAGGAAGATCCCGCCCGGCACCCGATGCATCCCGAAGAGTTCGAGATTCCCCCGGAGGCCGCCGAGCTGGTGGCCGATACCAGGCGGCGCGGAGCCGCGGTCTGGGCGGTGGGCACCACCGTGGTGCGGGCTCTCGAATCGGCCGCGCGGGAAGACGGAACGGTAACGTCGGGGCGGGCCGAAACCCGGCTGCTGATCATGCCGGGCTACCGGTTCCGGATCGTGGATCGACTGGTCACCAACTTTCACCTGCCCCGCTCCACCCTGCTCATGCTGGTGGCCGGCTTTGCCGGCTTCGACCTGGTGATGGCGGCGTACCGGCACGCGGTGCGAGAGCGGTACCGGTTCTACAGCTACGGGGACGCGATGCTTCTGGAGCGTGAACGGTCAACAGTCAACGGTCAACGGTGAAGGAGTCCTTCTCGTTCGACCTCGAGCGCAGCGAAGGCCTGGCCCGCGCCGGGCGGCTCGATCTGCCCCATGGCGAGGTGCTCACGCCGGCGTTCATGCCGGTGGGAACCTATGGCGCGGTCCGGGGACTGCATCCGCTCGAAGTCGAGCAGGCGGGGGCGCAGATCATCCTCGGCAATACCTATCACCTGCACCTCCGGCCCGGCGAGGAAACCGTGCGGGCGATGGGCGGCCTCAACCAGTTCTCCTCCTGGCCCCGCCCCATGCTCACCGATTCGGGCGGGTTTCAGGTGTTTTCGCTCGCCGGGCTCCGCACCATCGAAGAAGGCGGGGTGGAATTCACCAGCCACATCGACGGGTCGGTCCGTACCCTGACGCCGGAATCCTCCATGGAAATCCAGTGGGCGCTGGGCGCGGACGTCGCGATGGCGTTCGACCACGTGGTCCCCGGCCAGGCCTCCTGGGCCCTGGCGGAAGAAGGCATGGAGAGGACGTTGAGATGGTTAGATCGGGGTCGGGCGAGGCATATGGAGCTGGTTGCAGGACGGCAGGACGGTAGGACGGTAGGAGAAGTACCTACCGACCTACCGTCCAACAACCTTACCGTCCACCTACCGTCCTACCGTCCTACCTCCATACCGTCCCAGACACTGTGGCCGATCGTGCAAGGCGGTACCCACCCCGACCTCCGGATGCGCTCGCTGGAGGGCACCCTGGCGCGCGGTCCCTGGAGCGGCATTGCGATCGGGGGGCTGTCGGTGGGAGAGCCGAAACCGGTGATGCACCGGGTGCTCGAGGATTTCGCGCACGCGCTCCCTGCCGACCGGCCCCGTTATCTTATGGGGGTCGGGTTTCCGGAGGACCTGGTCGAAGGAATTGCCCGGGGAGTGGACCTTTTCGATTGCGTGGCCGCGACCCGGAACGGACGCCACGGAAGCGCGTGGACCTCGGTCGGCCGGGTGAACATCCGCAAGGCAGAACACCGAACCGCGGACCAGCCGCTGGATCCCGCCTGCGATTGCACCACCTGCGCCAGGTTCTCGCGGGGGTATCTCCGGCACCTGTTCGTGGCGGGAGAGATGCTCGGGCTCCGGCTGGTGTCGCTTCACAACGTGAGATTCCTGATCCGGATCGGGGAGCTCGCCCGCGCGGCGATCCTGGCCGGCGCCTTCGACGGCTGGAGCCGTGAGTGGCTCCGCCGCTACCATGCACGAGAGGACGCATGACATCCCTGCTTGCCAGCCTCATGGCTCCCGCCAACGGCAGCCCCGGCAGCTCGATCGCCATTCTGGTGTTCCAGTTCGGCGCGATCATCCTGATCTTCTACTTCCTGCTGATCCGTCCCCAGTCCATGGCGCGGAAGAAGCACGCCGAGATCCTGGCGTCGCTCAAGAAGGGCGACGATGTGACCACCGCCGGCGGGATCGTCGGCAAGGTCAAGGACATCAAGGAAGACCGGGTCACCATCGAGAGCGGGACCGCCACGCTGGTGGTGGAGCGGGGACGGATCGTGCGGGTTGGCGAGTCGGTGTCGCCGGGTCCCTGAGATGGCCACGCTCGACCTCCACCTCCTCGGTTCGCCGGTGCTGCGCCAGCGCAGCGAGGAGATCGCCGGCGTGGACGCCGAGGTCCGGCGCCTGATCGACGATCTCTTCGAGACGATGGATGCCGCCAAGGGCGTGGGCCTGGCCGCCAACCAGGTCGGGATCGCCCGGCGGGTGGCGGTGGTGGGGGTGGAGGATGCCCGGCTCGCGATGGTGAACCCGGTGCTGGTGAGCGCCGAAGGCCGGGACCGGGCCGAGGAGGGGTGCCTCTCCATTCCGGACGTGTACGGCGAGGTGGCCCGGCCCGAACGGGTCGTCCTGGAAGCGACCGGACGGGACGGGCAGCCCTACCGTCTCGAGGCGGAGGGCCTGTTGGCCCGCGCCATCCAGCACGAGATCGACCATCTCGACGGCATCCTCTTCATTGACCATCTCGGGGCCCTGAAGCGCCAGCTCCTGGTGTCGCGCTGGAAGAAGGACCACCGTGGGGAGGGCGTGATCAAGTCCATACGCCCGGAGCACGTCCGGCCGGAGTAATGCGTATCGTCTTCTTCGGCACCCCGGCGTTTGCGGTGCCGAGCCTCGAGGCGCTCCTCGCCGAGCGCGCGGCGGTCGTCGGCGTGGTGACCCAGCCCGACCGGCCCCAGGGCCGGTCGCGCTCGACCCTGGTCGCCCCGCCGATCAAGGAGCTCGCCCTCCGTCACGGCATCCCGGTGCTCCAGCCCGAGCGTCCCGCCGGCGACATCTTCCTCGCCGCGCTCCGCCACTGGCAGCCCGAGCTGGGCATCGTGGTGGCCTACGGCCACATCCTTCGCTCCGACCTGCTGTCGGTGCCCACCCGGGGGATGATCAATCTCCACGCCTCACTTCTGCCCCGGCTCAGGGGCGCAGCCCCGGTCCCCTGGGCCATCCTCCGCGGCGAGTCGGAAACCGGCGTCACCATCCAGCAGATGGACACCGGGATGGACACCGGACCGATCCTTCACCAGTCGGCCACTGCGATCCAGCCCGGGGAAACCGGCGGTGCACTGCTGGACCGGCTGGCCCGGCTGGGCGCCGAAGCGCTGGTCGAAGCGCTGGCGCTGATGCGGCTGGGACTGCTGAGGCCCCGGGAGCAGGATCCGGCGCTCGCCACCTACGCGCCCAAGTTCGATCGCACCACCAGCCGGGTGAACTGGACCAGCGCTGCGACGGAGGTCGCCCGCCGGATTCGCGCGTTCGATCCGGTACCGGGCGCCTGGACCACCCTGGACCAGCAGGAGCTCAAGCTCTTTGGCGCGAGTCCCGCGGAAGGCAGCGGAATCCCCGGCACCGTGCTGGCCATGGCCCCGCTGCTCCGGGTGGCCGCCGGGGACCAGGCGGTCGAAATCCAGGAAGTGCAACCGGCCGGGAAGTCGCGCATGCCTTCGGGGGAGTGGGGACGGGGACGCGCCGGCCGCGCCGGACTGGCTCTGCTATGAAACCGCTGCCCCGCCTCTTCGCGGTGACTACCGACTCGATCTGCCGGGCGGCCGATTTCGGGGTGCGGGCCGCCGCCATCGCCGCTTCGGGGTCTGCCGCGGCGATCCTGGTTCGGGCCCCGGATTCCACCACCGCGCAGCAGGCCGCCTTCGCCGAGCGGGTGACCGCGCTGGCCCGTCCGCCGGAGGCGGGAGTGTTCCTGCACGCCCGGCCCGACCTGGCCCGCGCGGTCGGGGCGGACGGCGTCCAGCTTCGGGCCGCCGACCTTCTGCCCGCCGATGCGCGCCGGGTACTGGGCCGGGGGTGGGTCGGCCGGTCGGTCCATTCGGCGGAAGAGGCCGATGCCGCGCTCGCCGATGGAGCGGACTACCTTGTCGCAGGCAATGTGTTCGACACGCCGTCCCATCCCGGATACCGCGGTCGGGGCCTCACCTGGCTGGCGGGGATCGCGGCCCTGGGACATCCGGTGATTGCCATCGGGGGCATCACCAGCGCCCGGGCGGCGGCGGCCCGCGACGCGGGCGCCTGGGGTGTGGCGGTGATCGCAGCGCTGTGGGAGGCGAACGATCCGGCGGCGGCGGCGGCGGCCCT